>CAKPMH010000004.1 GCA_934167935.1 uncultured Bacilli bacterium | reverse complement strand
AGAAGATATATGACAGAAGAGGAAGACAAAAGGAAAATATTTAATTCTAGAATATCATCAGCAGAGAAAAAAGGCCTTGAAAGAGGAATGAAAAAAGGAATTGAGTATAAATCCATTGAAATAGCAAAAAATATGTTAAATAAAAATATGAATATAAATATCATTTCAGAAGTAACTGGTTTATCAAAAGAAGAAATAGAAAAATTAAAATAATTTCTATTTTTTTGTTTATATCTTTTAGATTGATTTTTTTATTTATTATAGAGTATAATTAATATGGGTGAAATTTATGATTGGAATTAAACTTAAAAAATATAAAAAAGAAACAATGAATAAAATATGCGAATATTTAAATCCAAAATATGTGTATTTTAAAATAGATGAAAATGAATTACTAGTAAAAAAAGATGCTAAAGTATTAAAAGGAGAAAAAATACTTAAAACTAAATATGATACATTTATCCATAGTAGCGTAAGTGGTAAAGTAATAGATATAGTAGAAAAAATAGATTATAAAAATAACAAATCATCATTTATAAAAATAGAAAATGATTTTAAAGAAAAAGAAATATATAAACCTATTAATAAAAAATTAAATAAAAAAGAATTTATAGAAAATTTAAAAAATAATGGAATAGTTGGACTTGGAGGAGCAGGATTTCCAACATATATAAAATATAATAGTGATAATATAAAAACATTAATTATAAATGCAGTTGAATGTGAACCATACATAACAGCTGATTATAATTTATTATTTAATAATATAAAAGAAATAATAGATTCAATAAATATAATAGATGAAATATATAATTTAAACGAAATATATATAGCTATAAAAGTAAATAATAGGCTTTTAAAAGAAAAAATAATTCCATATACAAATCAAAAAATAAAATTAGTAGAAGTACCTAATTTATATCCAATGGGATGGGAAAAATCACTAGTTAGATATATAAAACATACTGATTATAAAAAACTTCCAATAGAAAAAAATATAGTAATTAGTAACGTATCAACTATTTATTCTATATATGAATCAATAACAAAAAATAAGCCATTAATAGAAAAAATTATAACCATATCAGGAGAAGTTGAAAATAAAACAAATATAAAAATAAAAATAGGAACAGAATTTAGTGAATTAAAAAAAATATATAAAAAATATTTAGTAAAAGACGCTACTATAGTAGCAGGTGGACCTATGATGGGAAATGCAATTGAAACAGATAACTTTATAATACCAAATAATTTAAATTCAGTTATTGTTTTAAATAAAGAAGAAATAAATGAAACACCATGTATAAGATGTGGTAAATGTAGTGATAATTGTCCAGCTAAAATATCTCCGGTACTTGTAAAAGATAATATAAAAAATATAGAAGAGTTAAAACGATTAGACGTTAATAGATGTATAGAATGTGGTATATGTTCATATCTATGTCCAGCTAAAATAAATCTAAGAGAATTCATGCGTGATGCAAAGAAAAAGGTGAAATAATGAAATTTAGTATATCAAAAGGACCATTCATAAAAAGTAAAAACAATACAAATAAAATAATGAATAATTTATTAGTAGCGCTTTTACCTATAATAATATTTTCATTTTATAAAAATGGAATTATACCATATCAAAATAATAAAGTAGATTTATATGGAATGCTTTATCCTTTAATATTTATATTTATAGGAACCATAACAAGTTATATAACAGAATTACTATATGCATATATATTTAAAAAATTAAAAAAACAAGAATTAAAAAATTATATAAAAAATTCTTATAGCATAATACCTGGATTATTTGTAAGTTTAGTACTACCTTTAAATACACCACTAGAAATACTTGTAATGGCATCTATTATAGCAATTATATTTGGAAAAATGTTATATGGAGGATTTGGAAAAAATATATTTAATCCAGCTTTAATAGGATGTTTATTTGTACTTAGCATGTACTCGCAAATAATAAATTTAAACGGTGGATATATAAATAAATATGAATTAGATACGATAGGAAGTGCAACACCTCTAACAAATGTAAAGTTAACTGATTCAATTGGAACATATGATACATTAGTAAAACCATATGGAAATTTAAAAGACTTTTTATTTGGATTCATTCCAGGAAGTACAGGAGAAACATGTTCAATTTTAATTATATTAGCATTCTTCTATTTAGTTTATAAAAGAGTAATAAAATGGAAAATACCTGTTATATATGTAGCAACTGTCTTTGTTATGACATACATAATTGGAAGTATTAATGGTCTTGGAATATGGTATCCAATCTTTAATGTTTTAAGTGGAGGACTATTATTTGGAGCTGTATTTATGGCAACTGATCCAGTAACAAGCCCAATAACTTGTGTTGGACAAATTATATACGCTATGTCACTTGGTATACTTACTGTTATATTTAGATATCAAACAAGTGCACCAGAAGGTGTATTAACAGCAATACTTACAATGAATATGTTTGTTATGTTATTAGATAGACTAGGATCAAGTAATAAGTATGCTATAAAAAAGATAATAATTCCATTAATAATTTTGTCTATTTTAATTATTAGTATAAGTATAAATATAGGAAATAAGTATAATAAAAAAGGAACTGATTCTAATTTTAAAATATTAGAAAAAACAAATGATTACTATATAGTAACAGAAAAAGGAAATGGTGGACCTATAAAAGCCAAACTATATATAAATAATAAAGAAATTACAAAAATAGAAATAATTGAAAATAATGAAACACCATCATACTATAGTTTAGTAGAAAAAAATAATTATATAAATAAATTAATAAATAACCAGATGGATATTGAAAATATAGATACAGTATCAGGAGCAACTATATCATCAACTGCTCTTAAAAAAATGGTTACTAATGTATTAGATGATATGGAGGGGTAATATGAAAAAATATAGTGGAATTTTAGTATTAACACTAACTGCTCTTATATGTTCAATTCTTCTTTTTATAGTAAGGAATTTAATAAGTGGATAGTTTTTATTATAATTTATTAAATATAGGAAAAAAAACACTAGAAGAAAAAGATTATCAAGAATTATTAAAAAAAATAATAAAAGAAGAAAAAGAAGAATATGAAACAAAATATGAAAATTTAGATAGACTTTGTAAATTTATGGCAAATAATATAAATTATAAATTAAAAAATGAAAATATTGATTCTAAAATCATAAATACAAAACATATTTATGATATGTATGAACATGAATTTGTTATGTCATCAATTGTTGTTGATAAAAATATTAACTATTATTTAATAGATCCAACTTATAGTCAATTTATGGATAAAGGAAAATTTGGCCCTAATATGATTTATCCTGTAGATATATTAAATAGTAGTACTGAAGGAAGAATCTTATTAGATAATTTATTAAAATATGGATATTCAAAAGTAGATGATAATGACATAAAAAGATATTTTGGTTCACTTATGTATGAAAGTGATATAAATAAAATAGATGTTACAATAAGTGATTTAATATTAGAAAGGAGTAAAAGATGAAAATAATTTTAAATGGAATAATAAAAGAAAATCCTATTTTAGTACTTCTTTTAGGATTATGTTCAACACTTGCTGTTACAACTAACTTTGAAAATGCTTATTTAATGGGAATATGTGTTATAACTATCTTAATCTTTTCAAATGTTACAATATCATTAATTAGAAAAATAGTACCTAAAAATGTAGAAGTGCCAGTATATATACTTATAATTTCAACATTTGTAACTATACTTGAATTACTATTAGAACATTATATAAAACTTTTATACGATGTTTTAGGAATATATCTTCCATTAATAGTAGTTAACTGTATAGTATTAGGTAGAGCAATATCAACTGCATCTAAAAAAAATGTCAAAACTAGCTTTTTAGATGCTATTGGAATAGGACTTGGATATACATTTGTTTTAATGATTATAGCCTTATTTAGAGAAGTAATTGGAAATAATACATTAACACTTATTGATTCAACAAGTAAATTATTTGGAACTAAAGTTGTTTATAGAATTTTTACTCCAAATAATATATTTCCAATTAATATTTTAGTAACACCTGCTGGCTCTTTTATAACACTAGCTTTATTAATAGCATTATTTAATTATTTAAAAGGAGGTAAAAAAAATGAATCTAATTAATTTATTTATAACTTCCTTATTAACTGAAAATATAGTTTTAACAAAGTTCTTAGGAATATGTCCTTTTGTTGGAACTTCAAATAAAAGAAGTAGTGCAATATCAATGGGATTATCTGTTATGTTAGTTGTAACTATGTCAAGTATAATTACATTTTTCTTATATCATTATTTATTAGTACCAACAAATACTGAGTATTTAAAAACGGTATTATTTGTTCTAGTAATTGCTTCGCTTGTACAATTACTAGAAATTATATTAAAAAGATATTTCAAAAATATACATAAAATGCTAGGAATATATTTACCTCTTATAACAACAAATTGTGCTGTACTTGGAATAGTGCTTTTAAATATAACAAATAATTATAATTTTATAGAAATGTTAGTTTATAGTGTATCAAGTAGTTTAGGATTTACTTTAGTTATATATTTATTTTCTAGTATGAGAGAAAAGATAGATAATAGTGATATTCCATCATCATTTAAAGGTTATCCAATTGCCTTTATAACAGCAGCTATAATGGCCTTATTATTTTCTAGATACCAATGATTTTATTGCCATTTATATTAATAATAATATTATCTATTTTAACAATATATTTAACAAGTAAAAATAATTGTAAAATGGATTGTAAAAATTGCAAGGGATGCTTATATAAGGAGGATAGAAAATGATAGGAATATTAATACTTACAATGACCTCTTTAATACTAGGTACTATACTAGTGTTAACTGATCTATTTATAAATAAAAAAGATAACAAAACAGAAGAAATACTAAAACACCTTCCTGGATACAATTGTGGAGCATGTGGATATGGCTCATGTAGTGGAATGGCAAAAAAAATACTAGAAGATATAGAAAATTATAAAAAATGTAGACCTTTAAGAGGAGATAAATTAAAAGAAATGGAAGAATACATAAAAAATGATTTATAATCATTTTTTCTTTCATTGTAAAAAAAATTTTTTTATATTATAATAGTTATAGAAAAGAGGTAAATATGTTTGAAATATTTAATGAAATAGATGAAAAAATAGATACAAAGGATATAGAAAAGGTTTTAAATGTTGGTATTAAAAAATTAAATTTAAAAAATATTGAATTTAATGTAATAATTACAGATAATGAATATATTCATAAATTAAACAAAGAATATAGAAATATAGATAGAGAAACAGATGTAATAACATTTGCATTAGAAGACGATAAAATGTTTCCTAAACTAGAAAATAGAGTACTTGGAGATATTTATATAAGTGTTGATAAAGCTCATAGTCAAGCAATAGAATATGGACACTCATTTAAAAGAGAAATTTGTTTTTTAGCTGTTCATGGATTTTTACATTTACTAGGATATGATCATATTTTAAAAGAAGATGAAAAAGTTATGTTTAGTTTACAGGAGGAAATATTAAATGAAGCCAAGATCACTAGATAAGAAAAAACTAAGAAATAGCTTTAAATATGCATTTAATGGAATAAAAATATGTATAAATGATGAACAAAATATGTTTATTCATTTTACAGTAGCAACAATTGTAATTATAGGAGCCTTCATATTTAAAATAAGTTTAGTAGAATGGATACTATGTTTAGTCATGATTTCACTAGTGTTTGCAGCAGAACTAATAAATACTAGTATAGAAAATTTATGTGATTTAGTAACAAAAGAAGAAAATAGTTATGTAAAAATTGCCAAAGATACAGCTGCAGGAGCAGTACTTGTATTTGCCTTTTCTGCATTTTTAATAGGTATAATGATATTTTTACCTAAAATAATTGAGGTGATAAAATGAAAGAAAGATTAGAAAAATTACTTGAAAATTCAAAATCAAATTATTTTCATTATCCAGTTGCTGCAATTTTAGAGTGCAAAGATAAAACGCTTTTTAATGGTGTAAATATAGAAACATCTAGCCCCGCTGCTGGAATATGTGCTGAAAGATGTGCTATATATAATGCTATAGCAAATGGTAAAAATAAAGATGATTTTAAAAGAATACATTTGATGGCAAAAAGTAATAAAGAAATTACACCATGTTTTATATGTAGACAAACCTTAATAGATTATTTAAATAAAGATGTAGAAATTATTTGTTATTTTGATAATAAAACTAGTAAAAAAACAGTAGAAGAATTATGCGTATATGCCTTTTCAGGAGAAGATTTATGAAAAGTGGATTTGTAACATTAGTAGGAAGACCAAATGCTGGTAAAAGCACATTATTAAATAGCATAATAGGTACAAAAATTGCCATAACATCAAATAAACCTCAAACAACACGTAATATAATACAAGGAATCTATAATGAAGAAGAAACACAAATAATATTTGTTGATACACCAGGTATTCATAAACCAAATCATAAATTAGGTAATTATCTAAATAAACAAGCATTTTATAGTATAAATGATGTTGATGCAATATTATTTTTAGTTGATGCAAGTGAAGATTTAGGTGGTGGAGATAAATTTATTATAGAAAAATTAAAAGATATAAATAAACCTGTTATTTTAGTATTAAATAAAATTGATAAATTAACAAAAGAACAAATATTTAATAAAATAACTGAATATAAAGATTTATATCCATTTAATGATATAGTACCAGTATCAGCTCTTAAAAATAGTAATAAAAAAGAACTTATTAAAGTTATAAAAAATTATTTAACAGATGATATTAAATATTATGGTGATAATCAAATTACAAATAAACCAATTACATTCATGATAGCAGAAATAGTAAGAGAAAAGGTATTTAATTTAACTCATGAGGAAGTCCCACATTCACTTACTTGTATAGTAGAAAATATAGAGAAAAAAAATAATAGTTATTATATTAATGTTGCTATTATAGTAGATAGAGAATCACTAAAAAAAATAATTGTTGGAAAACAAGGAAATATGGTTAAAACAATTGGAATAAGATCAAGAAAAGAAATAGAAGAGTTACTAGGCAAGAATGTTTATTTAGAAATATTTGTTAAAGTTATCAAAAACTGGCGTGATAAAGAAAAGTATTTGCAAGAATTTGGTTTTAATGATTTTGAATAAAATTTAAAATAATTCTCATTATAAAATAGGTGATATAATGAAAAAAGAATTATTATGGGATTTATTTAAAAAAACAGGAAAAATAGAATATTATTTAAAATATAAGGAGAATAAAAATGGAAGTAATAGTGGGAAAAACATATAAACATTTTAAAGGTGGATTATGTAAAGTTATTACAGTAGCTAAAAATTCTGAAACGTTAGAAGATATGGTTATATATGAACATGATAATGTTGTATGGGCAAGACCATATAATATGTTTATAAGCAAAGTTGATAAAGAAAAATATCCAGAAGTAAATCAAGAATATAGATTTGAATTAATAAATGAGTAAGTATTTTTAATAAAAAGGTATGTGGATTGTAAATGATAAAAGAAATTGAAGGACTTGTAATAAGTGAACAAGATTATAAAGAATCAAGTAAAATTATTAAAATAATAACTAGTGAAGGAATCATTAGTTTAATAGCTAAAGGTTCTAGAAAAATGAAAAGTGATCTTAGAAATACTACAACAAAATTAACACATGGTATATTTAATATGTATTATAAAGAAGATACTTTATCAACACTAAAAGAAGTAGATATAATAAATTATTATAAAAATATAAAAAAAGACATAATAAAGGTAAGCTATGCATCATATTTAATAGAGCTTGCAACCCAAGTAATGAGGCAAAATAAAGACTCAGATATATATAATTTACTTATAGCAGCTTTAAATAAAATAGATGAAAATTTTGATCCTGGCATAATAACAAATATATTAGAACTTAAATATTTGGAATATTTAGGAGTAATGCCTATAATTGATGAATGCAGTATATGTGGATCTAAAAAATCAATTGCGACTATTTCAGGTAGAAGTGGAGGATATATTTGCAATAATTGCTTAACGAATGAATTTATAGTTGATGAAAAAACAATTAAATTAATTAGAATGTTTTGTTATGTAGATATATCTAAAATAAGTAAATTAGAAATTAGTGACAAAATAAAAAGAGAAATAAATAATTTTTTAGATGATTATTATGATAAATATACAGGGTTATATTTAAAAACAAAAACATTTTTAAAAAATTTAAATAAAATATAGGAGGGTTTATGATATATATAGAATGTCCTTTTATAGCACTTATAACATGTCAATTGATAAAATTCTTAGGAGAATTAATTAAATATAAAAAAATAAATATATATAGATTAATTAATGGAAATGGTGGAATGCCAAGTACTCATACAACATTTATATCATCAATTACCATGTTAATTGGATTTAAAATAGGATTTAATACTCCAATATTTGCCCTTGCTCTTGTGACATCATTTATAATTGCATATGATGGAATGGGTGTAAGAAGAGAAAGTGGCAATCAAGCAAACGCAATAAACATACTTTTAAAAAAAGAAAAAATTCCTCTAAATTTAAAAGAACAATTAGGGCATCAACCATTAGAAGTAATAGTGGGATATATGTATGGAACATTAGTAGCATTTTTATTTTCAATAATTTAAAAATAATTTTGATAAAAAGGTTGATATTAATATTATTACCCCATCAACTGTCCTTTTAAAAGAATAAATTTGTTAATAAAAAAGTAGTTTACAAAAATTGCTTTTTTTGTTACTATATTTATAGTAGAAAAGGGGTAAAATATGATAGTAAATAGTAAAATATATAAAATTATTAAAAAAAATTTTAAATTCATAATAGTTTTCTTTATAAGTGGTATTTTTTTCACAAGTGTTAGTGTATATGCGGCATTAACTTACCTTGCAAAGGATATAACTTATGTCCCTAAAAATAAGGATTTTAAAGCAACTAATGTAGAAGAGGCACTGAATATTTTGTATGATAAATCTTCAGATTTTGATCCTGATACAATAGAAAAATTGTGGGCCCCTGTTGGTAGTCAGCAAAATTCATTTTCTGGAACATATCAATTTAAAGAAAAATATAAGTGGGTTATTGTTATTTATTATACTGACTATTATGTTAATACAGTATATAAAGAAAATAATATGGTTTTATATAAGGATATGCTTTTAGAAGAGAGATATAGCGAGGGAGCAAAATTTTTAATGTATAAAGATGTTGATGAAAATTCAAGTATATTTTTTAGTATAAATAACCGTGATAGAAGTTCAATAACAGTGTATGGAATTAAATAATCATATTCAAACTTTAATTTGATTAATATTTTAATTAAAAACATTTTAAATTTAAAAAAATATATTTAATTAAAATTAAATAAGTGGTATAATCTAAGAGAGCCTAAGAAACGTTCTCTTAGATTTTTTTTGTATATGGAGGTATTATGACAAAATATGTATTTGTAACAGGTGGTGTTGTATCAGGACTTGGTAAGGGTATTACAGCATCTTCCTTAGCTTTACTATTAAAAGCTAGAAACTATAAAGTTTTTATGCAAAAATTTGACCCTTATTTTAATGTAGATCCAGGAACAATGAATCCAATCCAACATGGAGAGGTTTATGTAACAAGTGATGGATGTGAAACAGATCTAGATTTAGGACATTATGAAAGATATATTGATGAAGAACTTAATTATACATCAAATATAACAAGCGGTAAAATATATAAAACAGTAATAGAAAAAGAAAGAAGAGGAGAATATTTAGGAGCTACAGTTCAAATGGTTCCACATATTACCAATGAAATAAAAAATAAAGTATATGAAGCTGGTGTTACAAGTAAAGCCGATATTGTAATAACAGAAATAGGTGGAACAGTAGGAGATATAGAATCCCAACCATTTATAGAAGCATTAAGACAAATTCAATATGAAAAAGGTAGCAGTAATACATTCTTTGTACACTGTACATTAATTCCTTATATATTTGGATCAAATGAACTTAAAACAAAACCTACGCAAAATAGTGTTAGAGATTTAAGAAACATGGGAATAAGACCAGATGCACTAGTTTGTAGAGCTCCTTTTGATACAGGAAGTCATATAAAAGATAAATTATCCATGTTTTGTTCTGTTCCAAAGGAAAATGTAATAGATTCAGTGGATGTAAAAAATATATATGAAATTCCAATGAATTATCATAAACAAGGTTTTGATGAAATAGTATTAAATCAATTCAATTTACCACTAAATAAATCAAATTTAAAATATTTAGAAGATTTAATAAAGACAGTTGATAATTTAAAAAAAGAAACAGAAATATCATTAGTAGGAAAATATACAGAATTACATGATGCATATATATCAGTAGTTGAATCTTTAAAACATGCAGGATATAAATATAATACAAAAATAAATATAAATTGGATAGATTCTGAAGAATTAGAAAAAAAAGAAAATTTAGAAGAAATCTTTAAAAATACTCAAGGAATCATAGTACCAGGTGGGTTTGGTAGTAGAGGCATAGAAGGAATGATAAAAGCAATAAATTATGCTAGAGTAAATAATATTCCATACTTAGGAATATGCCTTGGAATGCAATTATCAGTAATAGAATTTGCAAGAAATGTATGTGGTATTAAAGATGCAACTTCAACAGAGTTTGACCCACTAACTAAAGAACCAATAATAGATTTAATGGCTGATCAAAAAAGTATAGTAAATATGGGAGGTACATTAAGACTTGGTAATTATAATTGTACATTAAAAAAAGATACATTAGCATATTCAGATTACAAGCAAAAAGAGATTAAAGAAAGACATAGACATAGATATGAATTTAATAATAAATATAGAGAAATAATAGAAAAAAATGGTATGACTATATCAGGAATAAATGAAGAAGCTGATTTAGTAGAAATAGTAGAAATTAAATCACATCCTCACTTTATAGCATGTCAATTTCATCCTGAATTTAAAAGTAGACCAATTAAACCACATCCTCTTTTTGACTCATTTATAAAAGCAAGTATTGACAATAAAAAAAATAAATAATATAATACTATTAAGTAGTAATGATTACTACTTAGGAGGTTTTATGAGATATTCTTATCAAAGAGATAAAATATTAGAAATAGTAAGAAATTCAAATGACCATCCAACAGCAAAAACAATATATTTAAGATGTAAAAAAGAAATTCCAAATATAAGTTTAGGAACTGTTTATAGAAATTTAAATGCTTTGGTACTAAATAAAGAGGTCAAAAAAATTGAAATTCCAAGTGATAGTGATAGATTTGATAAAACTCTATATAATCATTATCATTTCTATTGTAATAATTGTAAACAAGTATATGATATTGAATTAAAAAATATAAAAAATATAAATAAAATAATAGAAAATGATACAAATTATATTGTAAATGGAATTAATATATTAGTAGATGGAATATGTCATAATTGTAAGAAGGAGAATTAATATGGAATTAAAAGGAAGTAAAACAGAACAAAATTTATTGGCTGCATTTGCAGGAGAAAGCCAAGCAAGAAATAAATATACATATTTTGCCTCAAAAGCAAAAAAAGATGGATATGAACAAATTGCTGCAATATTTGAAGAAACAGCAAATAATGAAAAAGAACATGCTAAAATGTGGTATAAAGAACTAAATGGTGGAGAAATAAAATCGACAATAGATAATTTAAAAGAAGCAGCAGATGGTGAAAACTATGAGTGGACAGATATGTATGAAGAATTTGCAAAAACTGCTTTAGAAGAAGGATTTGTTGAATTAGCAAATAAATTTAAAATGGTTGGAGAAATAGAAAAACATCATGAAGAAAGATATAGAAAATTACTTAAAAATATCAACGATAGTGTAGTATTCTCAAAAGATAACGATAGAATTTGGATTTGTAGAAACTGTGGACATGTAGTAATTGGATCAAGTGCTCCAGAAGTTTGTCCTGTATGTAATCATCCACAAAGTTTCTTTGAAATAAAAGCAGAAAATTATTAATAGGATTTAAGATTTTATCTTAAATCTTTTTAAATTCAAAAAATATGATATAATATTCATGGTGAATATATATGAATATTATAGAATATATAAAAAAATATGATTTTACTTTTGAAGAAAAAGAATTTAACGAGGTAGATAATTTAGTTTTTTCATGCCTTGCTTATGTTAATTTTAAAAATATAGTAAAAAATAAAATGACTTTATATGATGCTTCAATTATATTTGATAGATTATATAAAAAAAGTGACTATAGATATGATATGTCTGCAGTTAAAGGAGCAAATAAGTTATTAAATCTTTTAAAAAATAGTAAAAGATTTAAAGATGTAATTTTATGTAATTATGAATATATAGGAAACGATAAAGAACAATTTTCTGCAATAACTTTTATTATTAATAAAAAGCTTTCATATGTTGCTTTTGAAGGAACAGATAAACTTATAAGTGGATGGCATGAAGATTTAGCAATGTCTTATAAATTTAAAGTGCCATCTCAAAAAGATGCCATAAAATATTTAAATAAAAATTTCACATTTGAAAATAAAAAAATAATAGTTGGAGGACATTCTAAAGGCGGAAATTTAGCTCTTGTAGCATCTATGTATGCTAATAAAATAGTTAGAAGAAAAATAATAAAAATTTATAGTAATGATGGACAAGGATTAAGAAAAACTGAAATAGAAAGTATGAGATACAAAAAAATATATAATAAATACAATCATATTATTCCTTATAATTCATTTGTAGGTATTTTACTTAGACATGAACCATTTTGTGATTCAACTATAATTGATTCAACTCTTCCTATGATACTTTCACATTCTATTTCAAGTTGGATTATTGAAGATGATCACTTTGTTAGAAGAGAAATATCAAAAAATAGTTTAAAACTAGATAAAATAGTAATAAACTGGTTAGATAAATATGATTATGAAACAAGAAAATATTTTGTAAATGATATTTTTGATGTAATTGAAAAAAATAATATTAAAGATATATCAGAAGTAAAGAAAAATTACTTTAAATTAATTAGATTACTTAAAAATTCAAATTATTTAAGTGATAAAAGTAAACAAATGTTAAACGATTTAAAAGAAGTAATAAAAGAAATAAACAAAGTTATGGAAAAGGAGAATTAGTATGATTAATAATATTTGTTATTATTTTATTATTTTTATAATTTATTCATTTATTGGATGGAGCATAGAAGTAATAGGAAAATTAATAGAAAAACATAGATTTATAAATAGAGGATTTTTAATTGGACCTATTTGTCCTATATATGGATTTGGATGTTTAGCAATCATATTATTATTATCAAAATATAAAAGTGATCCAATTATTTTATTTTTTATGGCAATAATTATATGTTCAATCCTTGAATATTTAACAAGTTATATAATGGAGAAAATGTTTCATGTAAGATGGTGGGACTATACAAGAAGAAAATTTAATATAAATGGTAGAATATGTGCAGAGACAATGATTCCATTTGGAATATTAGGGTGCTTTGTTTTATATATTGTAAATCCATTTTTTAATAGTATCTTATCTAAGATACCAGTTATGAGTTTAAATGTAATAGCGCTTATAATATTTTTAATTTATTTAATTGATAATATATTATCATTAACAATAATGTTTGGATTTAAAGGAACTTTAAAAACAATTGAAAAAGATGGAACAGAAGAAATAACGAAAAAAGTTAAAGAAGTACTACTTAAACGTAACTTCTTATATAAACGTCTTATAAAAGCATTCCCAAATATTAAAAATAAAAATGAAAGACTAGAAGAAATAAAAAATAAAATAAATAAAGAAATAGAAAAAATAAAACATTAGATATTTATATTAAAATGTAAGGAGACTAAAATGAAAAGAATTGCAATTTTAATAATACATGGTTTTGGTGGTGGAATATATGATCAAGAAGATTTAGCAAACCGTCTTGAATTAATAAAAAAATTTGATGTGTATTCATTTACCTTGCCAGGCCATGATAAATATATAGTAGACAATATAACAAAAGAGGATTGGATAAATTCTGCAAATGAAATGGTTGAAAAACTAATAAAACGAGGTTATAAAAAAATTTATTTAATAGGCCATAGTATGGGCGGTGTAATTGCATCATATCTTGCAGTTAATCATAAAGAAATTAAAAAAATAGTTCTTGCAGCTCCAGCATTTGAATATATTTTTAAAGATAAAACCTTAAATGGTTTTAAAACATCAATAAAACAAGGAATATCTGTATTAAAAAGATTTACTGGATTAAAAGAAATAGTATCAAGAGCTTTAAAAATACCTAAAAAAACAATTAAAGAATTTAGAGGACTTGTTGATAGTCATCAAGAAGAAATAAAAGATATAAGTATTCCTATACTAATAATTCATGGATTAAGTGATGATATAGTAGAATATCATAGTTCAATTAAAATATTTGAAAAAATAAAATCAAATAAGAAAAAATTATTACTTGTAAAAGGATTATCACATAGAGTTTTTAAAGATATTAAACAAGAAGAAATATTAAATGAAACAATTAATTTTTTAAAAAGACATCAAGTAAAAATGAATATTAAAAAAATTATATAATCTATATATATGAATAAAAATCTCATTTTGTATCATAAAAAATATGAAAGGAGATTTTTTTATGTCACGTAACAAAGTAGAGATTTGTAACGTGAATACTGCGAATATTAAAGTTTTAACAAATGAAGAAATGACTACTTTATTTAAAAGATTAAAAGATGGGGATTTAAATTGTAAAGAAGAACTTATAAATGGCAATTTAAAACTAGTATTATCAATTTTAAAAAAATATAACAATAGAGTAGAAAATATGGACGATTTATTTCAAGTAGGGTGTATAGGACTTATAAAAGCAATAGATAATTTTGATTTGAAATTTGATGTTAAATTTTCAACATATGCTGTTCCTATGATTCTAGGCGAAGTAAGAAGATATCTAAGAGATTCATCAAGTGTTAGAGTAGCACGTAGTATAAAAGATACAGCATATAAAATAATGAAAATAAAAGAAGAATTAACAAATAATTTAGGAAAAGAACCAAGTATTAAAGAAGTAGCTGAAGCATTAAATATAACAGAATTTGAAGTTTCAAATGCCCTTGATGCAATGAAAGATACAATAAGTATGTCTGAACCTATTTATAATGATGGAGGAGATACAATATATTTAGAAGATCAATTAAATGATAAAAAAAATAGTATATATAGTTTAGATATGAAAATAGCTTTAAAAGATGCTTTGGCAAAAATAAAAGAAAAAGAAAGATATATATTAGAAGAGAGATATTTAGTTGGAAAAACACAACTTGAATTAGCGAGTGAACTTAATATTTCACAAGCTCAAATATCAAGGCTTGAAAAAAGCGGACTTGATAATATTAAAAAATTAATATCTTGAAATAATATTTAAAATATGGTAATATAGCTCTAAAAAAAAGGAGCATACTATGAAAGAAAATGATTACGTTAAATTTGTAATAAACAAAAATTCAAATAATTATGAAATAGATAAAGCAATTGCAATAGTTAAAAAAAATGAAAATAACTTTAAAAATAACCTTTTATTAGGAAAACTATATACTAAGAAAAAACAATTAGAAACAGCAAAACAATATTTAAATAATGCTAAAGAAATTAATCCTAAAAAAACAGTTGTTTATTATAATTTATTTATTGTAAATATTTATTCAAACGAATATTTAGAAGCACTTGAAAATATAAAAAAAGCGAATTATGCTTCATCAAATTATAGTGTTTTAATATATATGTTAGAAAAATTAACAAACAAAACTCCAGAAGAAATAATAAAAAATAATTTAATAAGAAATTTTTTTATAAAAGAGGATGGAATCTTAATAGAAGAATATAATAAATTTATTGACTTATTAGAAACTGGACAATATAAACAAGCATTAAATAAATTAAAAGATTGTATGAAAATTGAAAATATTAATTTTTCTATAGAAATAGAATTATTAACAAAATTAATAGAAAAAGAAGAAAAATTAGCAAAACAAAAAATAGCTACAGCATTAATAAAAAAAGACATGGCCTTAAAAAAAGATGATTTAAATAAATATATTGAAAATACATATATTTTATATAACTTAAATTATGGATCATGTGATTTTTATTTAAAAGATATAAATTATTTAATAGAAAAAGATTTAGAAACAGCAAAGAAATTATTAAATGAAGTTACTTGTAAATATAAAAATATAGATGAATATAAATTAGAATACCTAAAAAATAAAATAAAAGAAAAAGAAATGAAGAAACATGATATGGTAGATTATTATTTAAAAAAAGGACATGAAGCATATAATAGATTTGATTTAAAATATGCATTAATTGTTTATTATTTAGCCCTTACAACAACAAAAGATAATGTATTTAATTATTATATAGGTAAAATCGCATACAAATTAAAAGATTATGAATGTGCTAGAAGATATTTAAATATATATATATTAAATGGAGCTGAAAAAGCATCAAAAAGTTTATTATATTTATATAAAATAGAACAAGCATATAAAAATAAAAGAAAAGCAAATCAATATGAAACAAATATGAATTATTTAAATCAAATTGAAGATTCTTCTTTTAATAAAATGACATATAAAGAAAGAAAAATTAAAATAAAAGAAGAAGAATTTAGAAAATAAAAAAACATATTATTAAATAGGTGGTAATATGTACTTATCAGAATTACAAAGCAAAGATGTAGTAAATATAAAAGATGGTAAAAAAATAGGAAATATTGTTGATGTTTCAATTGATAATAATGGATTTATGATATCATTGATAATTCAAAAAAATAAATTTAATATAAATTTTTTTAAAAACAACAATGATGATGAAATAAAATGGAATCAAATAAAAAAAATAGGTGAAGATGTTATTTTAGTTGATACAAATATCTAAATATTAGATATTTTTTTCATGTTGCAGATAAATTATTTATTATGGTATAATAAATTAGGTGGTAAAATGAAAGTACTATTATATACAGAATTTAAAAAACAAATTGGAAAATCAGGTCTTGGTAAAGCAATACAACATCAAATGAGAGCTTTAGAAGACAATAATATTGAATATACAACAAAAAAAAGCGACGACTATGATATAGTCCATATAAATTTTTATGGTCCTAAATCATATTTGATGGCTAAAAAAGCAAAAAGGAAAAATAAAAAAGTTATATATCATGCTCATTCTACAGAAGAAGACTTTAGAAATTCTTTTATATTTTCAAATAAACTCGCTCCATTATTTAAGTGGTGGATATGTAAGTGCTATAGTCTTGGAGATCATATAATAACCCCAACACCATATGCAAAAAAATTATTAGAAGGATATGGATTAACTAATATAACTGCAATATCAAATGGAATTGATACTAAATTTTTTGAAAAAGATGATAATTTAGGTGAAATATTTAGAGTAAAATATGGATACAAAAAAGAGGATAAAGTTATAATGGGAATAGGATTATATTTAGAGCGAAAAGGAATACTTGATTTTGTTGAATTAGCAAAAAGACTTAAAGAATATAAATTTATATGGTTTGGATATACTGATTTGAAAATAGTTCCTAAAAAAATAAGAGAAGCAGTAACAACAAAACTTCCGAATTTAACATTCGCAGGCTATGTAGAACCTCTTACTATAAAATCTGCACTATCAGGAGCTGATTTATATATATTCCCAACCTTAGAAGAAACAGAAGGAATTCCAATAATGGAAGCATGTGCATGTAAACAAAGAGCTATAATAAGAGATATTCCAGTATTTGATGGATGGCTAGAAGATAAAGTAAATGTATATAAAGCTAAAGATGTAGATGATTTTGAAGTAAAAATTAAAAAAGTATTAAATAATGAACTTAAAGATTTAACAGATAAGGCATATGAAGTAGCTAAATCTCGTGATGTAAAAAAAGTTGGAAAAGAATTAATAGAAGTATATAAAGAAGTATTAGAAGAAAAATAGTTTATAGTAGGTGATATATTGCAAGATAAAATAAACAAAATAATATGGATAACAATTCCTGTATTAATACTAATATTTATAATAATAGGAATAATAAATAAAAATAAAAAAATAGAATATGTAAAAAAGTTTTATTATATGGATACATATATTTATGTAAAAATATATAGTAGCGATAGTAAACTTGCAAATGAAGCATTAAATGAAGTAGAAAATATTTATAAAAACTATCATATTTTAACAGATAAATATAATAGTTATAAAAATGTAAATAATATATATTATATAAAAAATAATGATTCAAAAGATGAATATATAAAAATAGATAAAAAACTTTATAATATTATTGAGTACGGAATAGATGCATACAAAAAAACAAATGGCTTTTTAGATATAAGCATGGGAAATGTAATAGATATATGG
This sequence comes from uncultured Bacilli bacterium, assembly GCA_934167935.1. Next base: position 53,663 of record CAKPMH010000004.1, on the reverse strand, counting down.
AAAAAATATATTGAAAATAAAAATGGAATACCAAGTATGGATGAACTTAAAAATTCAAAAACAAATAGTATAGATGATATTATTTTAAAAGATGGAAATACTATTAAAAATAATCATGTAAATATTGATTTAGGTGCTATATCAAAAGGATATACAACAAAAGAAGTAGGAAAATATTTAAAAAAGATGAATATAGATGAATATTTAATAAATGCAGGTGGAAATGTTTTAGTAGGAGATTATTATAAAAAAGGAAATTATAAAATAGGAATAGAAGATCCTGATAATAAAAATGATGTATTTAAAGTAGTTAAAGGAAATAATATAGCCGTTGTAACAAGTGGAGGATATGAAAGATATTATGAGTATGATGGGGAAAAATATAATCATATAATAGATCCTACAACTCTTAATCCTAAAAATTATATGAAAAGTGTAACAGTAATATCTAAAGATAGTGCACTTGCTGATACATTATCAACTGTCTTATTTTTAATGGAAGTAGATAAAGGGAAAGAATATGTAAATAATTTATCTGATGTTGAGGCAATATGGTATACATGTGATAATAAAGTAGAGTATTCAAATGGAGCAAAAAAATATATTTATAAATAAGAATATTATTTTAATATCAAGTTTATTAATAATATCACTTTTAAGCATATTATTAATAAATATGAATAAAAAAAAGGCAAATAAAGCTTTTGTATATCATGATAATAAATTAATAAAAGAAATTGATTTAAACATAGATAAATCATATGTATTTGAAGGTGACAAAGGAAAAATTTATGTAACAGTTAAAAATAAAAAGATTAAAGTTGATAAAGAAACAAGTAATTATCATTTATGTTCTAAAATAGGATATATAAGTCATGAAAATGAATCAATTGTATGTTTACCAAATAAATTTGTTATAGAAATAAATGGTGATTTGGATACTGTGGTGAGATAAAATGAATATAAAAAAAACAATAAATTTTTCAATGTTGCTTTCTCTGTCAATAGTATTATCTATCTTTGAGAGTATGGTACCCATTATAAATGGAATGATACCAGGTGTAAAATTAGGATTAGCAAATATTGTTGTTTTATTTGTATTATATAGATATAATTTTAAAGAAGCAATTAAAATGTCCACGCTTAGAGTATTATTAATGGCACTTATAAGATATGGATTTGGTATAAACTTTATATTTAGTTTAGCTGGAGCTATATTAAGTATAATAGCTATGAATATAATAAAAAAATTAAATTTTTCTATTATAAGCGTAAGTGTAATAGGAGCAAGTGTTCATGTTGCAACACAAGTTTTAGTAGCAGTAGTATTATTAAATACATTTAATTTAATCTATTATTTACCATATTTAATTATTTTTAGTGTAATAACTGGTGTTATAATAGGATCAATTTGTAAAGAAGTGTTAGAAAGAACAAAACAAATTATATAAGGAGTGTTTATGAAAAAAATAATAATTGTTTTAATTTGTATAATAGGGTTAACAGGATGTGAGAAAATCGCATACGGAAGTTATAAAGAAGGAACATATATGGGTTATGACATATATGAATCATATGGCAAAAAATATGTAACAACATCTGTTATATATGTAGATAGTAATGGAGCTATAAAATCATGTTATATTGATTCAACATATATAAAAGATAACATTAATACAACAAAAAAGGTATTAAAAGATGACTATGGAATGAAGGAAACATCAAAAAATATAGGAAAAATAAAAGATGGAAAAGAATGGTATGAACAAATAAAAGTTTTAGAAGATAAAATAGTCGAAAATCAAGGATTGGATTGGGTAAAATATGATAGTGAAAATAAACTAGATTCAATCTCAAATGTTACTATAAGTGTTGATACATATATAAAAGCAACAGAAAATGCCCTAAAACAAGCAAAATAAAGTATTAACTTTATTTTTTTTCACAAAAAATACATATATTTGTTATAATATAATTATGGTGATTTTATGAGAATATTAGTTGTAGATGATGAAAAATTAATAAGAGATGTTATAATTGAATACTTAAAACTAGAAAAATATGATTATTTAGAAGCCTCTAATGGAATGGATGCAATAGAAATAGTAAAACATAATGATGTAGATATAATTATTATGGATATAATGATGCCAAAAATGGATGGATTTAAAGCAAGTTCTTTAATTAGAGAAATTAGCGACGCACCAATTATTATGTTATCAGCTCGTGATACAGAACTTGATAAATTAAATGGTTTTGATTTAGGAATAGATGATTATATAACAAAACCATTTAGTCCTAAAGAATTAATTGCAAGAATAAAGGCTATATCAAAAAGAATAAATATGGATAATGATATATTTATATATGAAAATTTAAAAATAGATTATAAAGCGCATTCTGTATTTATAGGTGAAAAAGAAATTAATTTAACGCCAAAGGAATATGAATTATTAGTATATTTTATAAAAAATAATAATATAGCTTTATCAAGAGAAACCCTTTTATCTAAAATATGGGGATATGATTATTATGGAGATTATAGAACAATAGATACACATATAAAAATGCTTAGAAATAATCTAGGAAAATATAGAGATTTAATAAAAACAGTAAGAAGAGTAGGATATAAATTTGAAGCCTAGTAATCTTAGAAATAAAATATGGAAAAGCTTAATTACTTTTTCAATTATTATTCTATGTTTTTTATGGTTTTTTCAAGTATTGTTTTTAAACTCATATTATGAATTAGTCAAAACAAAAGATATGACTAAAATTTTAAACAAAATTAAAAATAATTATAATGAGGAAGGCTTTATAGATCTTTTAGATGATATTACTTTTGATAAGGGCGTATGTATTGAAATAGTTGATGGAAATGAAAATACATATTCATCAACTAGTTATTCAAGAGGATGTATAAATAAAACTACATATGAAACTAATAATATAAAATCGGATTTTATAGAAAGTGGTAAAGAATATAAAACCTATAAAATCAGAAATATAAAATTTAAAAATAAAACATTATTAGGTGCTATTAAATTAAATGATAATTTATATGCATTTGTAAATGTTTCCTTGCAACCACTTGATTCAACAATAAAAATATTATCAAGTCAATTAATGTATGTAACATTTATTGTATTAATATTATCATTTTTTATATCATATTTTATTTCAAAAAAAATATCTAGTCCAATAAGTAAAATGACAAGACAAGCTAAAAAAATGAGTTTAGGAGATTATAATGTTGTATTTGATACAAATAATGATATAGAAGAGTTAAATGAACTTAGTAAAACACTTAATACAGCATGTAATACACTAGAACATACAGAAGAATTAAGAAGAGAATTAATGGCAAATGTTTCACATGATTTAAAAACACCTTTAACAATGATTAAAGCATATGCTGAGATGGTAAGAGATGTAACCTACAATGATAAAGAAAAAAGAGAAAATAATTTAAATATAATAATAGATGAAACAGAAAGACTTAATTTACTTGTTAATGACATATTAGAATTATCTAAAATACAATCAGATGTTGAACAGTTAAAAATAGAAGAATTTGATTTGAATATAATGATTAAAAATATTATTTCAAGATTTAATTATTTAACAGAAAAAAATATATGTATATTTGAATATAAAGAAAAAGAAAATATAATAGTAAAAGCAGATAAAAAGAAAATAGAACAAGTAATATATAATTTAATAAGTAATGCTATTAATTATGTTGGAAAAGATAAAAAAATAATAATTAAAATAGAAGAAAAACAAAATGTTAGAGTAGAAATAATAGATCATGGTAAAGGAATAGATAAAAAAGATATAAATTTAATTTGGGATAAATATTATAAAATAGATAAAAAATATAAAAGAAATAATATTGGTACAGGATTAGGTTTATCTATTGTAAAAAATATATTAGAAAAACATAATTTTGATTATGGGGTATCATCTATTAAAAATAAAGGTACAAAATTCTATTTTGAAATAAAAAAATAAAATATATATTTTCTATTTTAAATTTATTTATATAAATGATATAATAAGTTAGGTGGTAAAATGAAACAAGAAAATATAAGAAACTTTTCAATTATAGCTCATATAGATCATGGTAAAAGTACACTTGCAGATCGTATACTTGATATTACAGGAGCCATAACAGAAAGAGAAAAAAAAGAACAACTATTAGATAATATGGATATTGAAAGAGAAAGAGGAATCACAATAAAATTAAATGCCGTTCAATTAAAGTATAATTATAAAGGAGAAGAATATTATCTTCATCTAATAGATACCCCAGGACATGTTGATTTCTCATATGAAGTATCTAGAAGTCTAGCTGCTTGTGAAGGAGCTATATTAGTAGTCGATGCAGCTCAAGGAATAGAAGCACAAACACTTGCTAATTTATACCTAGCTTTAGAAAATAATTTAGAAATAATACCTGTTATAAATAAAATTGATTTACCAAATGCCGATGTAGAAAAAGTAACAAAAGAACTTGTTGATACATTAGGATTTAAAAAAGAAGAAATAATTTTAACAAGTGCTAAATGTGGAATTGGCATAAAAGAACTTGTAGAAGCTGTAATAGATAGAATTAAAGCTCCAAAAGGAAATAAAAACAATGAATTAAAAGCACTTATATTTGATAGTTATTTTGATGCATATAGAGGAATAGTATCATCAATAAGAGTAGTAGATGGAGAATTAAAAGTAGGAGATAAAATAAAAATGCTTGCAACTAATGCAACATATGAAGTAACTTATCTTGCTATACATAATCCTTATGAACAAAAAGTAGATGAATTAAAAACTGGTGAAGTTGGAGTACTAGCTGCAAGTATAAAAAGTATAGAAGATGTAAAAGTTGGAGATACAATAACACATGCTAATTCTAATGTTGATGCAATAGAAGGATATAAGCCAATGAAACCAATGGTATTTTGTGGAATATATCCAATTGATTCAACTAAATTTCAATTACTTAAAGAAGCTTTAGAAAAATTAAAATTAAATGACGCATCACTAGAATTTACGCCAGAAACAAGTGAAGCACTTGGTTTTGGATTTAGATGTGGTTTTCTAGGACTTTTACATATGGAAATAATTGAAGAGAGAATAGAAAGAGAATTTAATATAGATTTAATCGCAACGTCACCATCAGTTATTTATGATGTTACTTTAACCGATAAAACTCACATAATGATAGATAGTCCATCTCTTATGCCAGATAAAGTAAAAATAGATAATATAAAAGAACCATATATAAGAACAAATATATTTGTTCCAAGTGAATATATTGGTCCAATAATGGAACTTTGTCAAAATAAAAGAGGAAACTACGTATCAATGGAATATTTAGATAAAACAAGAGTAAATATTCATTATGAAATTCCTTTATCTGAAATAGTATATGATTTTTTTGATAAACTTAAAAGTTATACAAAGGGATATGCTTCATTTGATTATGAACTTATAGGATATAAAGAATCTAACCTAGTTAAAATGGATATTTTATTAAATGGAAATATAGTAGATGCTCTAAGCATAATAGTACATAAGGATTTTGCATATCAAAGAGGAAAACAAATCGTAGAAAACTTAAAGAAATTAATTCCAAGACAACAATTTGAAGTTCCAATTCAAGCAACAATCGGATCTAAAGTTATAGCACGTGAAACAATAAAAGCCGTTAGAAAAAATGTACTTGCTAAATGCTATGGTGGAGATGTATCAAGAAAAAGAAAACTTCTTGAAAAACAAAAAGAAGGTAAAAAAAGAATGAAAATGGTAGGTAGCGTAGAAATACCACAAGAAGCCTTTTTATCAGTTTTAAAAATGGATGAAAATTGAAAAAACTATTGCAATTTTCATCTTTTTTTGTTATTATAAGCAACTAAAAGAGGGGAATAATATGACTGAAAAACAAGAAAAAAATATAAAAGAAAGAATAAAAATTTATGAATCAATTAAAATATTAAGTGAAACTAATAGTATTTTATTAAAAAAAGAAATTAAAAAAGATATTACATTAACCGATAAAGAATATAAAAACATAATTAAAAAAATAAATATATTAAAAGCAATTTTATTATTAATTAATAAAAATTATTATATAAAAGATATCGCTAATGAACTTAATTTATCAACATCATGCATTCAAAGATACTTAAATGATCCATTTATAGACGAAGTGGATATATTTTTAAAAGAAGAAATAAAGAATAAATTACAAAAAAATATGATAAAAGGAAATATAAATGGTGGAGAACAATATGTACTATTTAATGAAGCAATAAAGCTTTCTAATGGACATTTTTGTGGCTCAATAAAAAGAATATAGGTGGTAAGTATGTTAAATATTTTAAATGAATTAAATATTATAAGTGAAATACTATTAGAAAAATATTATGATTATAACTTTGAAGAAGTAAAAAAATGTATAGATTATGAAATTTCTATATATAAAAATTTAAGTATAAAACAATTAAATCAACTTGTAAAATATGTTGAGGATTTAGAAATAAAATTAGATTCTTTTAGATATGAAAATATCGAAATTTCGCCTAATATAAATGATAAATTAATTTTAAGACATATTTTAAATAGAATTAATCAAGCTCTTAATAGGACATACTATTTAGAAAAAAATAGAAAAATAGAAAAAGAGATTTACCGAGTATCAAATGATAAAATAATTGTAATGCAAAATATAGCAGGAGCACTTTCTGAATTAGATGAAAAAATACTAGCAAACATCGAAACAAAATACATCTTTTTCTTAATTACTGATCAAAGTATAAATGATTTTACAAAAGGAAGCATTATTAATAATTCACTTTATGTAAATCCTTATTTAGAAGAAAAATTATTCAAAAATGCAGTCAAAGCAGTTAATGTAAATGAATATATAAAAAATGAAGATAATTTATACAATAATTTATACGATAATGTAAAAATAGAATATAATAAATTTTTAAAGGATTATTGTTTAAATACAATAGAATATATGATAAATAGCTTAGAAACAGAAAATAACCAATTGCTAATTAAACTAAAAGAATTATATATAAGAACATTATTAAATTATCTAGATTTAGAAGATATAAAAGCATTAGAAGAAAAATATAGCAATGTTATATTAAATAATAATCTTTTAATATCTAATGAATTAAAGAAAAATATTTTCGATAAAACATCTGAAGATAAAAAAACAATAAAATATATTAAAAATTATTAAATATCGTAGTCATTAATACCATATTTTTCTAAAGCAGTATCAAAAAATAAAGAATTTTTAATAGGATTATATGTTAAATATCCAAAAATAACATATGAAATAATAATTAATATTATACTAATTAAATTTATATATTTAAATTTATTTAAATTCATTATTTTATAACTAATAAAATTACAAATTATAAAAGTAATTATCATAATAATAAAAATAATAGGCATATTTTCTCCAATTCTATTATAAATTGGCATAAATATAATTAAATAGATTGGCACTGAACAAATAGCTGCTATAAAAAGAGAAAAAAGATAATTACTTACTTTAATATTGAATTTAATTATTAAAATATATTCAATTATGCCAAATAGAAGTATAGTAGTAAAAAGCATTTTCATATGTTCCCAAATACTTTCATTAACAGGAAAAAATATAGAAAATAAAGTATTAGGCATTTTATCATAAATAAAATGAGTTAAAAAACACAATAAAAATGTTCCTATAACACTAATAAATTTAATTTTTTTTAAAGTCATAAAAATATCCTTTCTAACCATATTAAAAATGGTGATAATATGAAAATAAGACTTGGATATGCATGTATATCAAATGCATTAAATACTACTTCATCTAAAACAATGACATATAGTTATTATAAAAGAGGAGAAAAAACATATATATATGATAAATTAAATAAAATAATTCTTTCAAACTTTAATTCATTAAAAGAAATTTTAAATTATAATATTAGAAATGATATCTCTTTTTTTAGAATGACTTCTAATTTAATACCTTTAATAACACATCCTAATGTAGATTTTGAGGTATATAATAGATATAGTAAGCAATTTAAAGAAATAGGAAATATTATAAAAAATAATAACTTAAGAGTTGATATGCACATAGATCCCTTTTGTGTATTAAATAGTATAAATCCTGATACTATAAATACTAGTATTAGTATACTTAAAAATGCAAAAAATATGTTTAATGCTATGAAAATAAATTCTAAACTAGTTTTACATGTTGGAGGCAAAACTAACGGAAAAAAAGAAGGTATGAAAAGATTTATTAATAATTTTAATTTACTAGATAAAGAAATACAAAAAATGATTATATTAGAAAACGATGATAAAATTTATAATATTAGAAATGTTCTTAAAATATGTAATACACTAAATATACCTATGGTACTTGATTATCATCACTATAAATGCAATAAAAATAATGAAAAAATAGAAGATTATATAGAAAAAATATTTGATACATGGACAAGTACTCCTAAAATACATTTTTCAAGTCCTAAAAGCAAAAAAGAAAAAAGAAGTCATAATGAATATATAGATTGTGATGAATTTATAAACTTTATAGAAAAGATAAAATTTATAGATAGAGATTTTGATATTATGTTAGAAGCTAAAGGAAAAGATGATGCATTATTTAGACTAGTAAGACAATTAAAATATAAAACAGATTACAAATTTGTAAATTCTACAACTTTTTTAGTAAAATAAAAAGGGTTTTTAAATTTTTTGTCGTATATTAATATTAGGGAGTGTTTTTTATGAATGGACAAAAAATAGATCAAGAAAAAATAAATGAAATAAAAAACAGTGTTGATATAGTAGATGTTATATCTAAATATATTCCTTTAGTAGGTAAAGGTAAAAACTTGTTTGGTGTTTGTCCATTTCATGATGACACAAATCCAAGCATGAGTGTTTCAAGAGAAAAACAAATATATACATGTTTCTCATGTGGAGCAACCGGAACTGTTTTTACCTTTTTAGAAGAATATGAACATATAAGTTTTATAGAAGCTTTAAAAATGTGTGCTGATATAGCTGGAATTGACCTTAAAATATCAAATATAAAAGAAAAGAAAAAAGATAATGAATTATATGAAATGTATGAAATTGCTAGTAAGTTATATCAAAATAATATAAATACAGAAGATGGACTCGATGCCAAAAAATATCTAAATGATAGAAATATAACAGATGATATAATTAAACAATTTAAAATTGGACTAGCCTTAAAAGATAATAATTTAACAAAATTATTAAAACATAAAAAATATGATGAAAATAAATTAATAAATAGTGGTTTAGTTATCAAAGATGGACTTAATATGTATGATTCTTTCTATGATAGAATAATGATTCCAATAACAGATTTAAATGATAAAATAATTGGTTTTAGCGGAAGAATATATAAAAAATATTATGATAATAAACCATCAAAATATAAAAATACAGAAGAAACAGAAATATTTAAAAAAGGTGAAATTTTATACAATTATAAATTAGCTCGTGAAGAAGCAAGAATAAAAGGTTCTGTAATTATTATGGAAGGATTTATGGATTTGTTTAGAGCTTATAGTATAGGTGTTAAAAATGTTGTAGTTAGTATGGGAACAGCTGTAACAAAAGAACAAGCAAATCTCTTAAAACGTATGGCTAAAAATATAATATTATGTTTTGATGGAGACGAAGCAGGTGCTAAAGCAACATATTCATGTAGTAATGAACTTATGAGGTTAGGTATTAATCCTAAAATAGTAAGATTAGAAGAAAATTTAGATCCAGATGAATATATACTAAAATATGGTAAAGAAAAATTTATAAATAAAATAGAAAATCCAATTAGTATAATGGATTTTAAATTAAATTATTTAAAAAAAGGAAAAGATTTAAATAATTCAGTAGATATGTCTTCTTATGTTAATTTAATTATAGATGAATTAAATAATATAGAAGATGATGTTTTAAGAGAAGTAACACTAAAAAAACTAAGTAACGAGTCATCACTTGATATAGAATTTTTAAGAAGTAAAATTAAAAGTAAAGAAAAAAATATAGTTATAAAAAAGACAATTAAATTACCAAAAACTAATATGTATATAAAAGCTGAACAATATCTTTTATATTATATGTTAGAAAGTACTAATGTAATTAAAATGTATCAAAATAATATTGGATATATGCCAACAGATAAATACCGAAAATTAGCATTTGAAATAACTTATTTTTATAAAAATAATGATTATATAAATATTTCAGATTTAATGATTTCACTTAAAGATGATCAAGAATTAATAAATACGATAAAAGAAATAAATTTGCTTAATTTAAAAGATGAATATACAAATGAAGAAATCTTAGATTATATAAAAACAATAAAAAATTATAATATTAAAGTTGAAAGTAAAAGACTTAAAGATTTAATGAAAATGGAACTAGATCCATTAAAAAAAGCAGAATATGCTGAAAAAATATTAGAAATAAATAAAATAAATTGTGAGGTAGGGGAATAATATGGTAAATGAAATTAAAACATTTGAAGAAAGAAAAGAAGAATTATTAAAAAATGGTAAAAAGAAAGGGACTTTAACTTATGAAGAACTAGCTAATTCATTAAAAGGATTAGAACTTACAAATGAAGAATTAGATGAATTATATAATTTGTTTAATGAAAATGGTATTAAAATAGTATCAGAAGAAGAAGATGACGATGAAACAGATGATGGATTATTACTTGATGATAATATTTTAACAAAAGATTTAACAATAAATGATCCTGTTAGAATGTATTTAAAAGAAATAGGACAAATTAAATTACTTTCTATGGATGAAGAATTAGCACTTGCAGATCGTATACTTCTAGGAGATGAAACAGCAAAAGCAGAACTTGCAGAAGCAAACTTAAGACTAGTAGTTAGTATAGCTAAAAGATATGTAGGAAGAGGAATGCTTTTTCTAGATTTAATTCAAGAAGGAAATATTGGACTTATGAAAGCCGTAGATAAATTTGACGTATCAAAAGGATACAAATTTTCAACATATGCAACTTGGTGGATTAGACAAGCAATAACAAGAGCAATAGCTGATCAAGCAAGAACAATAAGAGTTCCTGTTCATATGGTTGAAACAATAAATAAATTAGCTCGTATTCAAAGACAATTAACACTTGAACTTAATAGAGAACCAAGTGAAGAAGAATTAGCTAAAAAAATGAATATGTCAGTAGATAAAATAAGAGAAATATATAAAATCAGTCAAGAACCAGTTAGTCTAGAAACTCCAATTGGAGAAGAAGATGATTCTCACTTAGGAGATTTCATAAAAGATGAGAGAAATGTAAGCCCAGAAGAATATGCAACAAATGAACTTCTAAAAGATGAAATTTCAGAAGTACTACAAACACTAACAGAAAGAGAAGAAAAAGTAATAAGACTTAGATTTGGACTTGAAGATGGAAAATCAAGAACTCTAGAAGAAGTTGGTCAAATGTTCGGTGTTACAAGAGAGAGAATACGTCAAATAGAAGCAAAAGCATTAAGAAAATTAAGACATCCTTCACGTTCTAGAAAACTAAAAGATTATATGGGTGACTAATGAAGCTTACTAAAAGATTAAATACAATTGTAAGTTTAATAGATGATAAAACAACTGTTTATGATATTGGTTGTGATCACGCATTAATCGATATATATTTAACACTAAATAAAAAAAATAATTGTGTAGCAATTGATGTAAACAATAATGCTTTAGAAAGTGCTAAAAATAATATTAAAAAATATAATTTAGAAAATGATATTAAAACCATTATAAGTGATGGCCTTTCTAATGTTTTTATAGATGAAAATAACACAATTGTTATATGTGGTATGGGTGCTAGTACAATACTAAATATAATAAAAAAAAGTGAATATAAAAAAATAGATAATTTAATTATTCAATCAAATAACGATTTATATAATATTAGAAAAAAAATAAATAAATTAGGTTTTTTTATAGATAAAGAAGTTAATATTAAAGATAAATCTAAATATTACACTATAATTAAATTTAAAAAAGGTTATAAAAAATATAATTATTTTGATTATAAATGTGGTATTAATTTTGATAATAAAGAATATATAAAATACTTAATAAGCAAAAATAATATTATTTATAATAAAATACCAAATAAATATATAATAAAAAAAATTAAAATAAAAATAGAAAATAATTACTTAAATAAAAAAATATAAAAAAGAACATTTAGTTCTCTTATAAAAAAAATGTAGGCCCCTCGTTTAGTTTAGTATCATTAACATAATCATTTACTTCTGCTTTAATATTATTTTCTTTGTTATTTAAATTTACTTTATTTTTTACTGGAATATCAACTTTTTTAAATTCATTCATCACTTTAAACATTGTTTTTGCGTTTTTAAAAACAGGAGTTGCTTGTTTTACTAAAGGAATAGTTTGGTTTACAATACCAAGCGTTTTTTGTGTTCCAGATAAAATAGATGAAAAATTAATTCCTTTTAAACCACTAAATAATCCTCTTAAAATACCTGGTTTAGATGCGGCACTTGTTATATATGGATAAGCATAATACGGATTATAATAATTCATAAGCCCTCCTTTCTAAATTATTATATGATATTTTAAAAAAATGTTTTACATTTATAAAAAGTATGTTATAATTTTAATAGTAGAATAATAAAGGGAGAATGGATGGTGTATATAAATATGCAAAAAAACAATTTAAAAACAGCTAATTTTTCTGTTGCAAAAATTATAACTTATCCATTTGTAGGGGTGTTTTTTATTGCTAATTTATTATTTAAATTTATAAAATATATGTTTACGGGTATATTATATGTATTATATATTAATGTAAATTTCTTAAAAAAAGCAAAAGATGGATTATTATATATAATTCATATAATAATAAAACCATTTAAAAATAAAAATAAAAATAATTTAAAAAAGAAAAAAGAAAAGAAAACTAAAGATATTAAAGTTGTAGAAAAAAAAGAAAAAAATAAAAAAATAAAATCTAAAGAAGAAAAAAAAGAAATTATAAAAAATGAACCAAAAAATTTAATTAATGAAGAAAAAAATATAAATATAAAACAAATAAATAATAATGTAATTGATGATGTAGTTTTAAATTATATAAAAGAAGCTGAAAAAAAGAAGAAAGCTGCTTTAAAAAGAAATTTAAGAAAAAAACTTGATTCAGAAGCTTATGTAAATAAAGATGTTAAAATTACAAAAGAACCATTCAGTAAAAAAATAAAAAAAGTTTTATTAATTATTCCATTATTATTTGCAAAAATAGGTAAAAAATTTAAAAATAACATTTTTTCTAAAGATATAAGAAATAAAAAAGATATGAAAAGACAAACGCTTTTAATTGATTATGAAGGAGCAGATGCCGTTAAAAGTGAAAAAAAAGTATTATATGAATATGTTGCTAAAGATTTAAATGGAAAAATAGTAAAAGATTATTTTAATGCTTATTCTAAAGTTGAAGTACATTCTTATTTATTAAGTGAAGGATATGAAGTATATAGCATTAAAACAAACAAAATGATTCAAATATTACATAGTAATACTAGTACAAATAAAACAAAATTTAAAAATAAAGATTTAATATTCTTTTTAACTCAACTATCTACTTATATTAAAGCAGGTATCCCATTAGTAGAAGCATTAAGAATAGTAGCAAGACAATATAAAAATAAAAAATATCAAAAAATATTTAGAGCTGTTATATATGAATTAACAATTGGAGAAAGCTTTAGTTCAGCAATGGAAATGCAAGATGTAGCATTCCCTAAATTACTTATAAATATGGTAAAAACAGCTGAAATGACTGGATCACTTCCAGAAGTTTTAGATGATATGGCAAATTATTATTCTGAAGTAGAAGCATCTAGAAAACAAATGATTACAGCTATGACATATCCAACATTAGTATTTGTTTTTGCAATAGCTGTTATGATATTTGTAATGGTTTTCGTAGTACCACAATTTGTAGAAATATATGAGTCAATGGATACAGAATTACCAACTATAACAGTTATTATACTTAAAATGAGTGCTTTCTTAAAGAAAAAATGGTTCTTGCTTTTATTATGTATAGTCCTAGTTATAATATTATTAATTTATTGCTATAAAAAAATTAAAATATTTAGAACATTATGTCAATGGATGGTTATGAAAATGCCAGTATTTAAAAATGTTATCATATATAATGAAGTAACATTATTTACTAAGACATTCTCATCATTACTAGCTCATAATGTTCCTATAACAGATTGTATGGAAATATTAAATAAAATTACAAATAATGAAATTTATAAAATGCTTATTTTAGATACAATATCTAATTTAGCAAGAGGTGGTAAAATATCTGATGCCTTTAAAGATCACTGGGCATTTCCAGTTCCTGCATATGAAATGATTGTAACAGGAGAAGCAACAGGAGAATTATCTGAAATGATGGAGAAGGTTTCACTTTACTATCAGGATTTACATAAAAACACAGTTACAAGGCTTAAAACATTTATTGAGCCAATTTTAACAATATTTTTAACTGCTGGTGTAGGTATTATAATTTTATCTATTATTGTTCCTATGTTCCAGATGTATTCTGCAGTTCAAGATATGGAGTAAAGGAGAATTTATGGAAGTATATTTTACAGTTATGTTCTTTATATTTGGTACAATACTTGGGTCTTTTTACAACGTAGTTGGATATAGACTTCCTAGGGGGGAATCAATTGCATTTCCTCCTTCTCATTGTACAAAATGTAATCATAGATTATCAGCAATCGAATTAATTCCTATTTTTTCATTTTTATTGCAAGGTGGAAAATGTAAAAATTGTAAAGCAAAAATTTCTTGGTTTTATACAATTTTTGAATTTTTAACAGGAGTTATGTTTGCATTATCTTATTTAGTATTTGGATTTTCTATATCTTGTTTAATTTCAATTACATTTATATCAATGCTTTTAATTGTTATAATTAGTGATTATCAAACAATGATTATTCCAGATGAATTATTAATTACAACAACAATTTTACTTGTTATAGAATTGTTTATAAAAGGTGGGTTATCACTCGTATTAAAATCAATATTAAACGGAATTATAATGTTTATTATAATGTTTACTATAAAAAAATTTGGAGATTTTATGTTTAAAAAAGAATCAATGGGCGGTGGAGATATTAAACTAATGTTTATATATGGTTTAGTACTTGGTTGGCCAACTTCATGTATAAGTATTTGTTTAGCATCATTTATAGGACTTCCTATATCACTTATTTTACTTAAAAAAAATAATAGTCATGAAATTCCATTTGGACCTTTTTTGGCAATATCCGCTATTATAATTGTTTTAACTAAATTTGATTTTAACACTTTAATTAATTTACTTACAATAAAATAAAGGAGATAAAAAATGAAAAAAAATATTAAAATGATATTAGCAATTGTTATAACAGCAATTATTTGTATATCTGGTACAGTATATGCTACAACTAAGTATTTAGCAAGTGACGTTACATATAAAAATACTACGGTAGATAAAGCACTAGATGAACTATATAATAGTAAAGGTAATTCAGAATGTGTTACTGGAAGTGTTAAACATGAAGCAAATACGCAATTAACAATTGATATAGGATTTCAGCCATCACAAATGATGTTTAATCATATGCTAGGAAGTGAATATGATTTTAATGTTTATGATAAAAATATAAATAGTAGTTTTATGTATACATGGAAAGGTTCTAATAATGGAGTAGATGCTAATGATCGTGTTTCAATAAAAGATGGTGTATTAACAACATCATATACCACTAGTTGGCAAAGATATAAATATGAATATCAAGTATATTATATTGCTTGTAAATAAATATAAAAGGGAGTTTAAGCATGAAAAAATATTTTAATAAAAACTTAATTATAGGAATATTTATTGGATTATCAGTTAGTGTTATTTCTGTATATGCAGCAAATAAATATTCATCAAGTGATATTACATATAAAAATACTACTGTAGAAAATGCATTAAATGATTTATATAAAGTAAATGATAATTATTCAAATAAACCATATACACAAGATGGATTAACAATTTATAAAGATAGAGTTACCATTTTAAATGGTGGATATTACACAGATAAAAATAAAGTAACATGGGTTAATATAACATTTAAAACAAAAGTTGAATTAACAGGAAATAATATTTGGCTACTATTTACAGGTTTGCCAAAAATTAATAATAAATTTGTTGTAAATGACGAAAATAGGGAATATGCATTTTACATTGGCAGTTCAAATCGCACTGATAATGCAATTAATTTCTTTAGTTATAACACTGTAAAAGAAATAATTCCAATTGGAAAAACAATAACTTTAAAATTTAAATATAATTAATAAAAGAAAGAGGTTATTTAAATGAAAACAAATAAAAAAGGATTTACATTATTAGAATTACTAGCAGTAATAGTAATACTTGCTATAATAGCATTGATTGCAACACCTATTGTATTAAATATGATAAACAATGCAAAAAAATCAGCTGCAGTTGATTCTGCATATGGATATATAAAAGCTATTGAATATAATAATACAATGGCAGAAATGAATAAAAAATATACAAAAATAGAAGATACAACAACAGAAGAAGGTATTCCTGTATCACAAATAAATGTAGAAGTAAAAGGAACAAAACCAAATGGTGGTAAAGTAAAAATTACTAAAGGTCGTGTTTCATATGCTGATTTATGTATAAATAGTTATAAAGTAATTTACGATGGTTCAAAAGCAGCTGTTAAAGGTAGTGATTGTGCTGCAGAAATTGTAGAAATTAACTCAAAAGATGTTTCATTTACACCATCTGATTCTAATTGGAAAGTATCAACAGTAGAAGAGGCACTAGATTCTTTATATGGAGAATAAATATGAAAAATATTAAAACAATAACAATAATTGCTATAACAGCAATTGTTTGCATATCTAGTACTGTATATGCAACAGCCAAATATTTAGCTAGTGAGGTAGCATATAAAAATACCACAGTAGAAAGCGCATTAAATGAATTATATAATAAAATTAAATCAAGTGATGATATGTATGATGCTTTCAATAAAAGATTACAAAAACAAAAAATAAAATCATTAAACAATGGTGTTGAAATAAAAAAAGATGAAAATAAAGATTATTATTTTAATTTTGATGGAATTGATGATCATATTCAATTAGAAAATTTATCATCTAGCATTGATATAAAATCTGGTTTTATAGTTACTTTTAAAGCAAGATGGGATGAATTTAAATATTTTTCAAAAATTTTTGAAATAGGAAATGGTTTTCAAAGTAATAATATTGGCTTTGAAAATTATTACAAAACAGGTAACATTGCGTTATATATGTATTTAGGAACAACAGGAAAAGATCATGTTTCAGATAAATTGTTAGAAATTAATAAAACTTATAATATAGAAATAAGATGCATAAAAAATTCGGATAATTATGATATTAAATATTTTGTTAATGGGGAAGAATTCTATAGTACTTCATCAACACAGCAAATCATTAATACAGAAAGAAATTTTAATTATATTGGAAAAACAAGTTGGACAAATTGTGAGTATTTTAAGGGTAGAATTTATAACTTTAAGTTAAATTTAGCAGATGGCACTACTATTTATGATATAGACGTTAATAAATTAATTAAAAATTAAAAAACTACTGTTATAGTAGTTTTTATTTTAGTATTTTATCAATTTTTTCATAAACTGATTTTAAACTTTTTTCATAGCTGCTTGTTTCTTTAGGAATATAATATTTTCTTCCTCTTAAATTTTGTGGTAAATATTCTTGTTTAACAATACTGTTTGGATAATCATGAGGATATTTATAAGTGATAGAATTTGTTTTAATATGATCTGGTATATTACCAATATTTCCTTTATTTATATCATTTAAAGCAGCATCTAAAGCAGTATGACCACTATTAGATTTAGGAGATAAAGCCATTTCAATTATCATATCACCTAAAGGAATTCTTGCCTCAGGAAGGCCTAATCTTTCACAAGCATTAATGCACGCATCAACTTTAGGACCAATTGATGGATTAGCAAGTCCTATATCCTCATATGCAATAACAGTCATTCTTCTATAAATAATATCTAAATCACCTGCATCTATAAGTCTAGCTAAATAGTGAAGTGAGGCATTAACATCACTTCCTCTAATAGATTTTTGAAAAGCACTAATAACATCATAATGTCCACTTTCTAAATTATCATAAAAAGAAACGGGCTTATTATTAACATTTTTAATAACATCTAATGTAATATTAAAATCATTAGTAGAATAATATGCTACTTCAAGTAAATTATATGCATATCTAATATCTCCATTAGAAAGTTTAGCAATAAATTCGATTGAATCATTATCTATTTTTAAATTTTCTAAGCAATTTTTTTCTATAACTTTTTTAATAGCTAAAACAACATCATCAAATGATAAAGATTTAAGTTCAAAGATTTGACATCTACTTCTAATTGCTGGATTAATTTTATGATAAGGATTAGATGTAGTCATACCAATTAAAGTAATTAAACCACTTTCTAAGTATGGTAAAAGTAAATCTTGCTTATCTTTATTTAATCTATGAATTTCATCCATAAGAAGAACCATACCATTATACATTTTAGCTTCTTCAACAACAATTTCAAAATCCTTTTTATTATTAATAACAGCATTTAGCATTCTATATTTTAAATTAAGTTCACTTACAATAGAAAGAGCAAGCGTAGTTTTACCAATTCCTGGATTTCCATATAAAATCATAGAAAATATTTTTTTGTTATTTACTAAATTTCTTATTACTTTATTTTCTCCAATTAGATGTTTTTGGCCTATGACATCATCTAATTTATTTGGTCTCATAATAATTGCTAAAGGTTCCATTTAAATCACCTATACACATTTTAACATATTTTTAATTAATAATGTCAAAATTACTTAAAAAATAATCAATAATTTGATATAATTAAAGGGGTAGATAATATGGAATATATAGAAGAATATTTAAAATATTTACTTATTGAAAAGAAATATAGTAGTAATACAATTGCTTCATATAAAAATGATTTAAAAGAATTATATTTATTTAGTAATAATAAAAATATAATTTATTTAAATAAAGATGATATTTTAAAATTTTTAGAAAAAAACAAAGATAAAAATTCTAAAACATTATCACATTTTATAACAACATTTAGAGGATTTTATAAGTATCTAGAAATAGAAAATATAATTAAAAATAATCCAGTATTATCAATATCACAACCTAAATTAAGAAAAACATTACCTAAAGTGTTATCGATAGAAGAAGTAGATAAAATATTAAATATTAAATTAAATACTAAATATGATTATAGAAATAAAGCAATGCTAGAATTAATGTATTCAACAGGAATAAGAATATCAGAACTCATAAACATAAAAACACATGATTTAAATATAAATAATTGTACATTAAAAGTAATGGGAAAAGGTTCAAAAGAAAGAATTATTCCAGTAGGTGATATTGCACTTAAATATTTAAAAATATATATAGATAACTATAGAACATATTTCATAAGAAAAAATACAGATTACCTATTTTTAAATAGTAGAGGAACTATTATGACAAGACAAGCATTTTTTAAAATAGTAAAAAAAATAGCTAAAGAAAAAAATATCAAAACAGAATTTTCACCACATACATTAAGACACAGTTTTGCAACACATATGTTAGAAAATGGAGCAGATTTAAGAATAATACAAGAACTTTTAGGTCATTCAAGCCTTTCAACAACACAAATATATACAAATGTATCAAATAAATTTATAGAAGAAAATTATAATTTTCACCCACATAGTTAGGAGAATATTTATGGAAGAAATTTTAAAATTAGATATACCTAGTTATATAAAAAAATTAGAAACTTTAAATAATGATGAAATAAAAAAGATAATACTATCAAGTGAATTTTTAAATGCTAGTGATTCTATAATTATTTGTACATTTAATAAAACAGATAATGAAATTAAAAATATATTTATGTCAAATAATAAATTGGTATCTAGATTACTTAAAATTTCAACAACTCAAAAATCAAAATTTAATATATTTGATATAAATATTCAAAGAAAAATAATTGAAAAAACAAGTGCATTTTTAAACCTAAACGAACAAGAATATTTTAGTATATTAAAATCAATGAATGAAAAAATATATCAAGAATTTATAAAGAAAACAAATGAATATGTTTATAATAATGATGTAAATACAAATAATAATTTAATAAAAAATATAAAAGAAATATATATAAATAAAAATAAAGAAAAAATAGAAAAATATTTAATAAAAAAATTTAATATAACGGAAGAAAGAAAATTAAATAACATAGCTCTTAATTTTATAAATAGAAAAACAAATATATTTGAATTATGTAGAATAGAAACTGAAAAACAATTATACATATATAACAAATATGGCCTTTTTATTAATAAAAATATAACAGAAAATGTTTTAGAAAAAGAATATGGCATAACTAATGAGATATTGGAAAAATTGAAAAAAGAACATATAATAAGAATAATTAATGAATTAAAAAATAAAGGCAATGTAGATAATTCTATATTATTTATAACTTCAATTAAATTATACTCACTATTTGGACTTGATAATGCTCTTAAAGTAATCAATGATAAATTTACTTATACAACAGAATCAAGCATTAATGAAGCAGCTTTATTTAAATTTACTTCTGATAGAAGAGCATATAGACTAAGTCATCCAGATGAGTTTTATAACTATGAATTAATAGAAAAATTAAAAAAATCAGTTCAAAGCAATGAATTAAATATCGTAAAAAAAATATCTTCAAATAGTGATACAATTTATATTAAAAATTTGTTTCAAAGTTTAAAAGAAAATTATACTTTATATAAAAATGATAATAGACTGATTACTTATTTTAATGAAACAATAAAAAAAGAAATATTAACAAGAGAAGAAAAATTGAAAGAAATATTTATTGAAGATTATATAACAAATAATTTTAAAGAGAGAAATCCAGTTTCATGTGAAGAATTATTTAAATTATTTGGAAAATATGACTTAATAAATACAAAATTTGATCAAAATAACAATGTATATATGGATGAAAATTTAAAAAAATTTTTGCTTGATAATGAAAAAGCTGATAGAACAAATAAAGCACTACTTAGAATGATTTTTAATAGGCAAGCAGGAGATTATAATAATGAACTAATAAATATAATTAATAATTATTATAAAATACAAATTATAAAAAAAACAAGCAATTTAAAAGCAAAAAATTCAATGTTAGATATGCTAGATATATATAAATCATTTAAATATAAATTAAATTATGATGAACTTGATATACCACTTCAGACAATATCAAAAATAATGCTTTCAAAGAAATTTAGAATAGTAGAAAGTGAAGAAGAAGTTTTAAATTCATTTAAAAAAACATATAGAGAATCAAGAAAAAAAGTAAGATCAACAATTCCAAAAGTAAAAGGAGAAACAAAATATAAGTATAGATATAAAATACTTGATAAAAATGACAAAGAACTTTTAACATGTGGTATTGAAACTGATTGTTGCTTTAAACCAGGTGGATTAGGTAATGAATTTTATAATTACGCGCTAACAAGCATATATGCAGATGTAATTGGAATATGGGATTTAGATAACAATTTTTATATTTGTCCAATTATTAGAAATGGTAACGGAATATACGGAAACGGAATTGATCCAAGTGATATAAGTAAAGAAAAAATTCCATATATAATAGATGCTATAAAAAAATGTTATAGTGACATAATAAAAAAGAGTAGTGATGAAGAAAAAATTGAATTCTGTACATTATCAAATCTCCATAATTATATAAAAGGTGGTTATAATGAAATAATAATTGATAAATCACCAATTATTGGAGAACCATTTTATTGTGATATATTAAAAAACGATATAGAAAATTATGTAATAATAGGGGATTATTCTAAAAAAGAAGAATATATACCTAAAATAACATTTGAAAATGCAAGAAGTAAAAAATATGTTTATTCAAAAGATCAAAGTGAAAATAAAGTATTAATAGAGCAAAAAATAAATGAAATAGAATATAGAAGTATTGATTTTAAAAAATGTAGGGATATAGAAAAACAATTTATGAAGGAAAATTATAATTATATTAATGTTGATGAATATAAATATATAGTTTGCAATGATGATTGGTATTTGGCTCTTTCAGATGATTTAGAAATAAAAAGTGCTGTATTGCCATATGATTCAAGGGCAAAAAATGAGTATTTAATAGAATTACAAAAAGTAAAATCAATTTATCAAATAATAACAGAATTAGAAAAAGAAACAAGTAAGACAAAATAGGAGGAATGATTATGTTTAAAAGAGTATTTTTAATAGTATTAGATTCTGTAGGAGTTGGAGCTGCAAAAGACGCAGATAAATATGATGATTTGGGAACAAATACATTTATGCATGCAACAAGTAGTATAAAAGAAGAATACCCAAATTTAAGAAAATTAGGATTTTTTAATTTAGCAAATAATGAAGCAGATAATACAATATCATATTATACAAAAGGAATAGAAAAAAGTAATGGTAAAGATACACTAACTGGACACTTAGAGATGATGGGCGTAGTTACAATAAAACCATTCAAAACATTTTTAAATGGTTTCCCTAAAGAATTAATAGATGAAATAGAAAAAATAAGTGGTAGAAAAGTAATTGGAAATTGTGCAGCAAGTGGAACAGAAATTATAAAAGAACTTGGAGATAGACAAATGAAAACAGGAGAATTAATTGTTTATACATCAGCAGATTCAGTTCTTCAAATAGCCGCACATGAAGATGTTATTCCACTTACTGAATTATATGATATATGTAAAAAGGTAAGAGAAATTACTTTAAAAGATGAATGGAAAGTTGGAAGAATCATAGCTCGTCCTTATATAGGAAGCAATGGTAATTTTGAGAGGACACCAAATAGACATGATTACGCTTTAAATCCAGCTCATGAAACAGTTTTAGATATACTTAAAAATAATAATTATGAAGTAAGAGCAATAGGAAAAATATCAGATGTATTTAATAATTGCGGTATTACAAAAAGTACCAAAACTAAGGATAATTTAGATGGAATAAATAAAATATTAGAAGAAGAAGAAAATGAATTTACAGGACTATGCTTTGCTAATTTAAATGACTATGATTCAAAATATGGCCATAGAAGAAATCCTGTGGGATATGCAAATGCATTAAAAGAATTTGATAATTATATTCCAAAAATAATAGAAAAATTACATGATGATGATTTACTTATTATAACAGCTGATCATGGCAACGATCCAACCTATAAAGGAACAGATCATACAAGAGAAAATACACCAATAATTTTTTACCATAAAAATATTAAAAATAGTAAACGTCTTGAAAATTTAGAAGGTTTTTATAATATAGGTTATACAATATTAGAAAACTTTAATTTAAATAATAATATGGAAAATATATATAAAGAAATAGTATAAAAATACTATTTTTTGTTGCCTAAATTAATTTTTTTCATAATATAAACTAGGTGATTTAAATGAATGAAAATATTGAAATATTAAATGAATATATGGCAAATTTAAAAGTGTTTAATAATAATTTATATAATATGCATTTCAATGTAGAAGGAAGTAGTTTTTTAAGTATACATAAAAAATTAGAAGAATATTATAATAAAATAGCTTCTTTTTATGATAGTGTAGGAGAGAGAATAAAAATGTTAGGTGGATATCCAACAATGAATTTATTAAAAATAGAAGAAATATCCAGTATAAAATCAATGAAAAGTATGAGCTATACAGGATTACAAGTAATGGAAGTTTTAGATAATGATATAAGCTTTTTAAAAGACTATACAATTGATTTAATAAATTATTATACAAAACAAAATGATTATTATACATTAAATATTTTAAATAATAACTTAAATTTTTTTGAAAAAGAATCATGGATTATAAAAGAAAGTTTAAAATAAGTATTTAATTTTTTTAAAAAATATTGTATAATACCTAAAGATAGTAGGTGTATATATATGAAAAAAGTTAAAATATTATTTATTTTATTAGCATTATTATTAATAATAATTGCCTGTTTTTTAAAAATACAATATGAAAATGAACAAAATAAACTAAAATATAAAAAAGAAATAACTATTAGTGTTGGTGATAAAGTACCAAAAATAGATGATTACGTTGATAAAAATGACTTATATAAAGTTAAAAATATTTCTATTAAATGGAAGAAAATGACTATTGATAAGGATAAAATATATTATGCAGGAACATATAAAGGAACATTTAAATTTAATAAAAAAGAGATAACTGTAGTACTAAATGTTATTGATAAAACAGCTCCAACTATTGATTTAGTCAAAGATATAACAATATATAAAGGAAATAGTGTTAATTTATTAAAAGACATAAAAGTTAATGATAATAGTCATGATAAAGTAGAAATTAAAGTAGAAGGAACATACAATGTTAATAAGATTGGGGAATATAAATTAAAATATATAGCAACCGATAAAAGTAACAATAAAACAGAAAAGGAGTTTAAGCTTATAGTAAAGGAAAAAGAAAAAAATAACACTACAAACGAAAATAAAGCACTAGGTACAACAACTAAAGGATATAAAATAGAAAAGAAAAATGGAATATATTATATTAATGGAATCTTAATAGCAAATAAAACCTATGGTCTTCCAAAAAATTATAATCCAGGAGGTCTTTTAAGTACATTTACAAACAATTTTAATAAAATGAAAGATGCTGCTAAAAATGCTAATATTAATTTAAATATTAGAAGTGGTTTTAGATCATACAATACACAATTATCATTATACAATAATTATGTAAAAAAAGATGGCAAAACAGCTGCAGATACATATTCAGCACGTGCAGGTCATTCAGAACATCAAACAGGCTTAGCAGCAGATATAAATAGTCTAGAACAATCATTTATTAATACCAAAGAAGGTAAATGGTTAAATGAAAATTGCTATAAATATGGATTTATCATAAGATATCCAAAAGGAAAAGAAGATATAACAGGCTATATATATGAACCATGGCATATAAGATATGTAGGAACCGATATAGCAAGTAAACTTTATAATAATGGTAATTGGATCACACTAGAAGAATATTTAGGAATTGATAGTAAATATTAGATAAATTCTAATATTTTTTTCATATATTTAAATAGGTGACTTTATGAATTCAACTTTATTTTCATTTTTACTTACTATAATAGCAGGACTTTCTACACTAATAGGAAGCATTGTAATATTTATAAAAAATAACAATAAAGAAAAAATAATAATATCTTCATTAGCATTCGCATCATCAGTAATGTTATTTATATCTATAACAGATTTAATACCAGAATCATATAATTGTTTTAAAAATATTTTTAAAACATTTCCTCTTATTGTAATTATTTTAATAAATATAAATATAGGAATAATACTATCATTTTATATTAAAAAATATATACCAGAAAAAGAAGATAATTTATATAAAGTAGGGTTAATATCAATGCTTGCTATTATAATGCATAATATACCAGAAGGTATGGCAACATTTATGGCAGGTAATACTAATATAAGTCTTGGAATATCACTTACAATAGCCATAGCACTCCATAATATACCAGAAGGTATAAGTATAGCAGTACCTATTTATTATTCGACAAATAGCAAATTTAAAGCTATTTTATATACATTTATATCTGGCTTATCAGAAATATTTGGTGCAATAATAACATATATATTTTTAAAACCTTATATAAATAATTTTGTAATGGGAACCTTGTTTTCTATTATAGCTGGTATTATGATGCATATTTCTTTATTTGAACTATTAAAAGAATCATTAAGCTATAAAAATAAATTAACAAAAATATTTTTTATATTTGGAATATTATTTGTAATTATAAGTAAAATCCTATTTTAAAAATAAAAAAGAGAATAAATCTCTTTTTTGGGTTATCTAAGTTCAAAAGAATGATCATCATTATCATCTAATTTAAAAGATTTAGAATCATTTGTAAAGCCAATGTTTTCTTTATCTGTTACTTTATTATTAGATTTATTTGAAACATTTTTTGAATTGCAATCAGTTATTTTGTTATTACTTTTATCAGTAATATTTGATTGTTTTTTATTCTTTTTCATTTTTATCACCCATTTTTATTATAAATAAATATTAAAAAAATATAATAGGTAAAATATGGAAATAAAAAAATTAAATAAAAAATAATTTAAAAAAATTTTTTTATATGATATAATGTTTAAGATAGGAGAGTGTATTAATGAAAAAAAGTAAACAAATACTTTTTGGAATAATATTTATTTTAATATGTATAACATGTTTTTTAACGTTTAATATATTAAAAAAAGGCAAAAATATATCTAGAACAATAATGATTTATATGGTTGGTGCTGATTTAGAAAGTAAATCAAGTCTTGCAACAACAGATTTAAATTCAATTGATTATAAATTAATGGATAATAAAAATATAAAAGTTGTTTTAATAGCTGGTGGATCAATTAAATGGAATAATTCATATATTAGTGAAGATGAAACATCTATTTTTGAATTAAAAGAAAATGGTTTTCAAAAAGTAAAAACACAAAATATCAAAAACATGGGAGATGAAAATGTATTTAAAGAATATTTAGATTACGTTTATGATAATTATAAAACGGATAAATATGATCTAGTATTTTGGAACCATGGAGGAGCTATATATGGAAGCGAAATGGATGAAATTAGTGAAGATGTTTTATCTTTAGATGAAATGAAAAATGGATTAAAAAATTCAAAATTTAGTTCAAATAAACTTGAAACAATTATATTTAGAACATGTTTAAATGGTACTTTAGAAGTTGCCGATACTTTATCAAATTATTCAAATTATTTAGTGGCATCAGAAGAGATAACATATGGTTCATCATTCACAAGTGTACTAAATTTTATAAATAAAATTGATAGCAAGGATAACGGATACGATGTAGGATATAAATTTATTGAATCATATAAAGAACATATTAATAAAATGAAACAAGTTTATTCAAAAAATAGTAATATTTATTCAACATATTCTATAATTAATTTATCTAAAATAAATAAACTTACAAATGAATTAAATAACTTTGTTAAAAATATAGATGTTGTTAGTAATTATAATGAAATAGCTAAGATTAGAAGTAATTTATATCAATATGCATATATGCAATCAGATAGTTCAGAATATGACATGGTCGATTTATATAATTTAGTATATAATTTAAAATCATTAAATGAAAAAGACGCTGATAAGGTACTAAAAGAAATAACAAATATAGTAGAATATAATTGGGCAACTAATAATAATTCAAGAGGTATAAGCATCTATTTTCCTTATAATGCGCAAGATAAATATAAAAAAATGTTTTTAGAAATTTATAGTAGTTTTAATAATTTAAAAGAATATTATAATTTTATAAATGAATTTTATAAAATACAAAGCAATTCAAACGCTACTTATTCATTTAATAGTAATAAAATAAAATTAGATAAAAATAATAAAGAGGCAGATTTCAAATTAGAACTTACAGAAGAACAAAAAAGAGGATTTGCAAAAGCAAGTTATATTGTGTTTAGAGACAATAAAGATGGCTATTATCATCCAATATATATGGGAACTGAAACAAAACTTAATGGAAATACATTGAGTGCTAACATAAAAGATAGACAATTAAAAGTAATAGATAAAAAAAGTAAAAATAAAAAAGGATATATTTTAACACTTATAGAAAGTGAAGCAGAAGAAAATTACATAAAATATAATACAAATGTTATCTTAAATAATTTTACTGATTATAAAAATTATAAAATGGATAATGCTAAAATAAACTTGATTTTAAATAGAAAAACAAATAAAATAGAAATAAATAATGTCGTTTTAAATACAAAAAAAGATTTAAAGCCTAATTCAACAAGTGTTGATTTAAATAAATATAAAACAGTTGCTTTTGGAAGTTTTAAATATAAAATATTAGATGATAAAGGTAATTATAAAACAAATTGGAACAGTAATGGTGTATATGAAGGTGTAGAAGTTGATGTAAAAAATATAGATTTTGAAATTCAAAGTTTTGATGATGAATATGATTATTACTCAGTTTTTGCAATCAAAGATACAAACAATAAAATATATTATTCAAAATTAATAAAAATGAAATAGGAGTGTGATAAAAATGAATAATTGTAAAAAATGTGGTTCACAAGTTTTTGAAGGAGAAAAATTTTGTAGAAATTGTGGTGAACCTATTATAAATAATAATGAAAATAGAGTAGGGGATAATGTTATTTCTAATCAAATAAATATGAATAGTAATTTAAATAATCAAAATAATATACTAAATAATAATTCTCAAATGCAAAATTATAATAATCAAAATATAAATCAAGCACCTAATAACAATCAAAATTCTAATGCATCAACTAATAAAAATAAAAACAATAATATGCCATATATAATACTTGGGACAATAGTTGTTTTATTAGTTATAGTTGTAGGACTTTTATTATTTTTAAACAAAGATAATAATAAATCACACAACAAAAATGATTATGATGAGCCAATAAATACTGGTACTAATACTGGTACTAACACTGGTACCAATGGTACAACAACTACGACTACAACTAATGCAAATACAATTACATCTAATGGATTTAAATTTAATAAAGTATCAGGTTATAATTATGAAACAGATACAGATAGTAATTCATTAATTATTACAAATGATAAATACTATATTGGTGTAGTTGTTAATAATATATCATTAAGCTCAATAACAAGTCTAAAAACACTTGAAACTGCATATCAAGCTGAAGGAGTAAATATTAAAAATTTACATTATACACAAATAAATGGTAAAAAAGTAATAGTTGGTGATGCAACAATTGATGGTTATTCTGTTGTATGGTATATAATGGATTCAAAACAATCAGGATACTTATTCCAAGGATATATAGCAAATAGTAATTTTGTTCCAAATTATAACGATGTAAGCGTCGTAGATAATTTAATTTCAGATGCACAATATGTTGGAAATTATAAAGATTATTCTCTAAAACTTGATAGTATTAAAAAATAGGTATATATAATACCTTTTTTGTTTATAATATTAAAGTTAACATAATATATATTATAGGAAGTTGTCTTTTTATATTCTTTAAACTCAATTTCGTTGTTAAACCTTGATAAATACGTGTTTTTATATGTTATGTTAAATCCAGCTATATCTAAGTATTTTATAAATTCTTCTATATTATCAGTATCAAGATATGTTATACATGGTCTACGTAAATTCATTGAATAAAAATATCTTCGTTTACCCCATAAACGATTATCTATATCTTTAGTCATATATTTAGTTATATAACCAACAACATTAATATCTTTCATTGAGAATACACTAGAATAACCATACGACCAATATTTAACGTCGTACATACATTTTTTACCAGATTGTAGCATTATTATATTAGAATCTTTTTTTATGTCTAAATTAGTAAGCAAATGATAATGCACAGCACCTCTTTTTTGAAATTCTGGAACACATACATATTTAAAGTCTTTTTTTAATGCTTGTATATTAGTTCTCCAAATACGAAATTTATTATTAGCTTGTTCTATATCTGTTATATTTTCTTCAAAAGTTAACGTTATAAATGTTTTAAAATCTTCTTCATTAGCTTTAACTAATCGTTGTAATTGTATTTTAGAACGTTGTATATTTTTTAAATCTATTTCTTTTAATTTATTATCACTTTTTATCTTTGGTACAACTTCCCTATTAATGTCTTTTTTTACATATATATAAAAATCTTTATCTTTTACTACATTTTTATCATTTATTAAGTTCTTATTATTATAATTATATACTTGATAATAATCGCCGCACTGAATAACTCTAACATCATATTTTTTTAATTTACATGCAGATATGAGACTACTATCAAGTAATAGAGCACCCAGGTGTTTCCCTGGGTTCTCTTTCATATCTTCGATCAAGATTTCTTTATATGTTAATTGATCATAATACCTTTGTTTAAATTGTTCTTTAGTTAAATATTTTGTTTTACTACTTCTAGTATAATAAGTATCTCTTACCATTAATTATAGCATATATAACTAACTATTCTTACTTTTTTAGAATATTTTATCTTTTTTACATACTTTTCAAATAAGTAAGGACTATTTATAGTTTTAACAAAATATTCTCCAGTTGTTAAGTTCTGTAATTTTATATCATACACAATAACACCCCTCTCATTGTTTTAGCAAAAAGCTAAGAGCTTTTTTTGCTAAAGCAAACTTATAGACTATCATCTTTAAATGCTTCTTCTAATACATGAAAATCTAATTTTAAACTATCAAAATTACCATGATAAATTAAAGGTTTATTATAATTGTAATTACTCAAATATCTACTGTCATACGCTTTATATAATTTTTTTCTATTAAAAAATCTTGTTCTTTTATAATAATCAAATTCTAGTTTTTTTCTTGTTTCTCTATCTTTTGGAATGTATCTTCCATAATAATCTAATTCATAATAACCAACACTTCGTATAATAGATATAGGTATAATAGGTATATTTATAACTTTTTTATGTTTTAAATAGCTTTCGCATATATTCCTACCCTTTTTAAAAATGCGGCTAGGATGTTGTGAAATAAATATAATTTTATCTATTCCAAAATGTCTATGTGCTTGTAAAAATTTAGCAATCATTTTTAATCTTTTATTTATATCTTTATCTTTATAATCTTCACTATCAACATATAATTGAATTTCATCAATAATAATAATACTATTAGGTAAAAACGAAAAATCATTATTTAAGTCCCATATATTACAATAATTAGAATATATTTTATTTTTCTTATCTAATAATATTGGATAATTAGAATAAACACTATTTATCTTTTTTTTAGGAAATTTATTATAATATAAAAAATCAAACTTTTTATTTTTTAGATCTAATTTATAATATATATATGAAATAAATCTCTTTAAAGGTTTATTTTCTTTTTTATAATGTTTTAATGCTTCTCTAGTTGCATCTAATGTTTTTCCACTTCCAGGAATACCACAATAACTAACTAACGACATTTTTATTCCTTTCTAAATAACTAATCATTTCATTTTCCATATATTCAAAAGGCTTAAATTCACTAGGTTTAATTCCATCAATATAATAATAATCTAATGGAAATAGTTCATATCTTGAATGCATTGTTATTTGATACTCATTAGTTTGTAAATCAAAACCCATATAATAAGTTCCATCAGGTGCAACCAAATAACCAGAACCATCATCATATATATGCCATTTCCATTTTTTACCTAATTTCTTAGATGAAACAATTTTTAATCCTTCTTGCATTCTACTAATACCATTTCTTTAGTTATTAAATATGATGTAAAACAAATAATAAAAGGAATTATACAATTAAAAATAAAATCTTTATTAGTAAATAATTTATAAAATGCTTTTATTAATTCTTGCATTATATTCTTTCCCTATTCTTCTTTAATTCTTTTCTTTTAGCAAAATAAAATCTTGCTCTATTATCTATATAATTAGTTAAACTAAGTATAATATTATATATAGTTGAAATAACAACGCCTAAAATCATAATTATACAAGTATAATTCATTATTCCATATTTTTCTAATAAAAATATTAAACTTTCTTTCATTTATATCACTCCCCCACTAAAAAATAAAGCTAAAAAATTTTTTTAATAATCTATAAACTATATAAAACATAATAAAGAAAAATAATACAACAAATATATTAGATAAAACACATATAATAGCTTGTACATCAATAGACAACAAATCATAATCTATATCATAATAATTAAGAAATTTTTTAATTAATTCTAATTTTACAATTGTATACATATATACACCTACTTACACACATTTAAATTTATTGGAATATTTACAAAAGGCATTTTTATATATAATGTCTTTTGATAATCATTTCCATTACATTGTCCTAAATTAATTTTAGGTAAATTAATATAACCTAATAGGCATAATACAAGAACAATAATAATTACATATAAATATTTTTTACTCATAAAACTCCCCTACTTTTTAGCATGTCTTGGCTCATACTCTTCAACAACTTGCTTTTTTCTTACATCATTAGAAATATTTTTAGATGTTTTAGTAAAATCTTTTAAAGTACTATTAGTAAATCTTTCAGACTCTTTTAAACCACCAAAACACAATTTTAACAATGCACCTATAACAACTGAACCGCATAATAACTCAATATATGATAAATTTACATCAGGAAAAGGCTTTATACTTAATACATGAACTATATTTTTTATAATAAATAAAACATAATCTAAAATAGCATACATATTATTTACTTGTTAACCTATAAATCACTACAAATGGTGCTATTACAACAAATATAACAGCTGCAAAAACTAATATAGCACATATAGCATAAACGTAGTCTAATTCTGGTGGTAAAACACCAAGAATCTCTTTTACTTTATTATAAATATCTAAATACATATAAATAACCTCCTACCAAAATTTTATCAATTGGAATAATTTTAGAATAAATAATAATATGAAAATTGAAAATAATGAAGTAATACCATGTTGAAAAACTAATGGTAAATTTGAAAACATAGAACCAACTATAATATTAGGTAAATATGTAATCAAATAAACTATTAACGAAAAAGCTTCTCCTAATCGTTCACTAAAGTTAGAAACTAAATCAACTAAACTTGAAAAGAAAGCTCCAAAGACTGTTGAAGCAGAACCAATAAAATCGGAAATATCTTGTATAATACTCATATTAACAACTCCTTTTATAATAATAATTGATAAACAATTAAGACTATACCAACTATAAACAAAGTAATAAACATATAACGTAATATAGGTGGCATTCCATTAAAGAAATATGTAACAAGCTTTATTATCTCTTTTACTGGAACAACAAAATAATTTAAAGCTGTACTTATATAATCTACAAAGTTTTTATCACTACTTTCAAAATTATCAGGATTATCTTCATAATCTTTAGTAATACTATCTAAATTTTCATAAAGTCTAGCATTGTAATATACATATACATATGTAGTACTAAAATCACTTAAAGATACCTCATAATCACTACATGAATTAAATTTTAAATATAAGATATTGTAATAATTCGTATTATCATTATAAATACGTGTTTGATAAGGTAAATTAGAAGGATCACAAGTACCACCAATATCATGTCTACCTCCACCACTTGTATGATAATTTCCACTTGAGCCTGTAGTCTGTCCTTTATCAATAATTACTTGACTGATATCTTTTATATTTTCATAAAAGTTAACTATAACAGGTAATTCTTTTCCTTCTCCTTCATTTTCTAAAGTTATATAAAATTCACTATTAGGATCATCTTTACTTTTAGATAAGAAATATACAGAATAGTCTTTAAATTTTCTTTCTTTTTGATTGTATAAATATTTAACTGGAATTTTTAACAAATGATTATAAGTTACTCCGTCCTTTTCAAAATTAACATCATCTATAATATTTGGTGGTACACCATCAATGCCTGTTGTTGTAAAAGTAGCACTTGTTATGTAATTATCATTCATATCAGTTACTTTTACATAAAATGTTCCATTTTCTTTAACTAATAATTTATAATCATTTTCATTTATACTTGTCCAATCTTTATTATTAAAACTATATAAATATTTATAATTATTTAAGTTGAATGTCGTAAAATTTATATTATATGTTATACTTGATATCTTTTCATTACCAAACGCATCATTAACAGATGTTTCTCCAAATTTTGTTATGTTTATTTCTGGAGCTAAAGTATTTCCGAATGCTAATTTTATTAAATCACTACTTGATAATAATAATGTTTTATAATTTTGTGTATCTGGATATGTTCTTGTGATATTGCTATTTGAATAATATAAATATGGATAACTTAGAATTTGATCATTTATTTTCCAGTAAGAATTACTATAAAAAGAATAAGCATAACCTTGTTTAATAACAACACTAAAATATTTACTTGATGAACTTTCATTAATAGCCTTTAAATAAATATCTTCTTTATTAAAAAAATACAATCTATCTCCATTACGTGAATCATCATTAACAATTAACCAACTATCATAATTATTTAAATATTCTTCAAATGAACCTTTATCAAACATTGATAAAAGACTTTTTATATAACCTTTTCCATATGTAGTTTGATTATCATATTCAATAAATTTTTCTTTATCTGTCATAAAAATATTATTTACTTGTTCTTCAGTTATTGTAATATTACTATCAACAAATTTTGAATTAATTGGCGAATAATAACTTTTTATAATATAGTTTTCTTCAGCTTTTACATTATTAACCCCAAATATAAATATAAAAGCTAGAAAAGGTATAATTAATATTAATGATTTATTTTTCATAGGTACTATCTCCTTTAAAAAAATCTAGATCTAAATCAAAATCTTTAACAACTTTAGCTAAACTATTTGTTTTTAATACAAATTTACTAAAGAATACATAAAAGAAAATAAACGTAACTATAATACCTATTACAAATCCTATAATAAACATTATCAAACTTAGCATACTATCACTCCTATTTTATTTTAATAAAAAGGGGAAAACCCTTTTTATTAGAATAATCTTTTAAATACAGATATAACTGTGTATGTCATAATAACACCGATTGGAATTAATAATAATGGATTAGCCATTACTATTGTTACTAATTCACCTATTTGTCCAAATAGCCATTTAGCAACAGCACCGAATATTCCTAATACACCAGTTACATCTTCAGCAGTTGCAGCTGTTAAAACATTCATAAGATTACCTCCTTTATTCTTTTATATATAAAATGAGATTCAAACAGAGGAAGAATTTCATTTTATAACTATTGGATTTTATATAGAAAATTGATTAAATGATTTATAATCTTAGTTTTTAAAGGTATGTGTTTTTTTTCTGAAAAAAGTTTTTCTTTTTCATCTTTTGTTAATAGCATTTTTCTCTTGTTATCATAGTAATAAATATCTATAATAGTATGTCCATAACTATTTGTGAAACCAGGTTTTAAATCAAAAGATATAAAATTATAAAATTTATAATAACTTAGATTATTGTTTTCATTTAACCAATGCACTATATACATAAATCAGTTATCGAGATATAAGCAGAACCATTATTTCTAACTTTGTACTCAAATTTTACTTTCATTTCTTTACCGAATTTTTCTGAACCTATTTTGTCAAATACGCTTGTATTATCGAACCATTGATCCATAACTACGGCGTAACCTTTTTCGTAGTCGGTTTTAGTCTTCTTTGGGAAAGCATATTTTAAACAAGTTTTACCAGTTTTAGTTTTAAATGCAGTTATCGGAAGAATCAACATTTCATTTTCCTTTAATTCGGTTTGAGTTCTATTAAAATCTAAAGTCATTCTCTTTTATCTCCTTTCTATCAGGGGGGATTATAAAATAAAATATCTGACACTAAATTAATATTTTATTTTATAAATATGTGGAAATACTCCACTAACATAATTATATGTCGAATTTCTCCACAAGTCAAGATATATTTGTGGAATTTTGCGACAATATTAATGAGGGGATAATATGATAGGAAAAATTCTAAAATACATGAGAAAAAGTAATAATTTAAGTCAAGAAAAAATTAGTTTATTAACAAATATAGGAAGAACAACATTATCGGACTATGAAAGAGAAAAAACAGATATAAATTTTGAAAATATAGAAAAAATAGCAAAAATGTGTAATTATGAAATTATATTTAGAAATAAAAAAACAAAAGAAGAAATATCAACTAAAAACATAGAAAGGAAAGAAATATAATAAATATATTAGAATTATCAAATGAAAATAATAGCAAATAGTTATGAAGCAAAAGAAATAATTAAAATAATAAGAGAATGGTCAGAATTAACACAACCAGAATTCGCAAAAAAAATAGGAAAAAGTAAAGATACAGTGCAAAGCTACGAATTAGGAAAAAACACAATGAGCCTTAATAATTTTTTAGAAATAGCAAAAAAAGAAAATATATTAATAACACTAGAAAAAATAAATAAAAAGGAGAAATAAAATGAAAATAAAACAAAATATAAAAATTGTTATAGCATTTATGATAATATTAACTCTAATATTATTTACAGCAACTAAAATATAAAAAAAAATCATTCGTGGGGTGGCTCATGATTTTTTTATTATATTATTTCATTACTTTTTAAAAAAAGTAAAACAAAAATTTTTATTCAAGTTGCACTTGAGTGGCAAGAAAACAAAAAAAAGAAAATATTATATATTCCCTTTTTTTGCTTTCAGCAATCCATTATTTTATTATAAGTTTATCAATAAACTTTCGCGGCATATACTCGCTTTTTCAAAGCTCCGTTATTCCACGTTTTATATGACAAACACTAAGCATATTTTCTATTTTATGTTAATCATAAACTATACAACATTATATATTATAGGAAGTTGCATATTTACTTTTTAATGTACAATTTTGCTATATTTATAACATGTATTACAAATACGTGTTATAGCAATTATTCATATATACTATTATTAAATAAACAATAATTTATAGTTATTATCTTTGTTACTTATATAATCAATTAATAATTACTACATTATATTATAAAAAAAACATTCTAATTATACGAATGTTTTTAAAATTTTATTTATATATACTATTATATTGATTGTTTGTTTGATTATCACTTATATACTGTTTTTCAAAAGATTTAATTTTATGTAGCATCATAAGTACTAATATAACTCCCCATAATGTAATTAATAAAATACCAATAGGAGTTGAATATTTTTTTGTCTCCATAAACTATGATATCTTTCTAGATTCAATTTCAGCAATTTTTTCTAAAACTTCTGCTGCATTAGAATCATTTATTTCTGTATATCCAAGTTCTTTTAAAGCTTGTATTTTTAATGAATTTAAAGCTAATGTTCTACCAATTTTTTCTTCCATTCTTTGTTCGATTTTATCAACAAATCTTTTATGAGCTTCAGCTATTTTATTACTTGATACTCCCCCACCATTATAAAGAGTCATAGCAGAGAACATAATACTTTCAAATACAAATTGTTCTTCTTCATCAAAAACAAATTCTAAAGGTTTTGTAAAACCAGCAGCTTTTGAAATATATCCTAAAATATATTTAAGTTCTTTTGTGCTAGATATAGATTGTAGAAAATGATATAAATAAAGTAATATATTATAATTATCTTTATTATCACTATCTTCTAAGTATTCTTTTAATAAATCGATAATATTTGCTAATAATTCTTTATTTTTATCATTAAGACCATTATATATATCATCAGTATTAAAACTATTTTTAGTATTATTTTCAAATAAAGTTTCAATTCTTGATTCAACTTCAACTATATAATCTGTATCTACTTTAATATTATTAATTTCTTCAGGAGATTTTACACCAAGTAAATTTAATAATAAAACCTTCTTATCTTTTGGCCATTTATTAATATCATCTAATTCTAAATAATTATAAATCATTTGTCTAGAAACACCTAAAAACTTTGCTAATTTAACTTTTGATATACCTAACTCATGTAGAATTTCATTTAATCTGTTCATATCTTAAGACCTCCTATTATCATTTTACCATTTACTTGTCAAATGTCAAGTGTAAAGTAAAAGTATAGTACTATAAATACCATACTTTTTTTCCGTTCTTTCTAACTTCCTTTATAATTCCCCCACCTAAGCATTCTTCACCTAAATATAAGACACATGCTTGTCCTGGAGTAACAGCTTTCACACCTTGCTTATATTTAACTAAAATTTCATTATTGTCTAAATACTCAAGTTCTACATCATTATCCTTTTGTCTATATCTAAACTTTGCACTACATTTATTTGGTCTTTCATCACTTATCAAATTAACATTATTAATAATACATGAATCAGTATATAAATAATCATTATCATCACCAAATGCAACATATAAAATATTTTTATTTAAATCTTTACCTACAACAAACATTCTATCTGTATTACCACCAATTAATAAACCTTTTCTTTGGCCAATTGTGTAATACATAAGTCCAATATGTCTTCCAAGCACTTCATTTGTTTCAATATTAACTATATCACCAGGAATATTAGGTAAATAATTTTCTAAAAATTTTTTAAAATTTCTTTCTCCAATAAAACAAATACCAGTAGAATCTTTTTTAGTTGCTGTTATAAGGTCATTTTCTTTAGCAATTTGTCTAATTTCACCTTTAGTTAACTCCCCTACCGGAAATAAAACATTTTTAAATTGTTCCTTTGTAACCTGTGATAAAAAATAAGTTTGATCCTTATTATCATCTATTCCTCTAAGAAGTTTTCCATCCTTAAGTCTAGCAAAATGTCCAGTTGCAATATAATCAGCGCCAAGCTCTTTTGCCTTATTTAAAAACATATCAAATTTAATATATTTATTACACATTATATCAGGATTTGGTGTTCTTCCTTTTTTT
This sequence comes from uncultured Bacilli bacterium, assembly GCA_934167935.1. The sequence goes on along the minus strand of CAKPMH010000004.1, from coordinate 14,807 downwards.
AACTCATCTAAAAAATACATAAAAACATAATCCCAATATTCTTTTACAAAATCAATTCTTTTAAGTGGTATACCTATTTTTTTACAAACTTCTAGTGCATCATTATAATCTTGTTCTTGTGGGCAAATATCATTATTTAAAGTAGGATTACCTAATGTATCATTATTTAAATTAGCATCCCAATTTCTCATAAATAAGCCAATTACATCATATCCTTGATTTTTTAAAAGCAAAGCTGATACGCTACTATCAACTCCACCACTTATACCAACTACTACTCTTTTCATCAAATCACATCCTATTAAATTATAACAAAAAATAATTAAATAGTATATATTTAATTATTTTAAAGTTAATCTTTTTACCTTTTCATTATCTATATTTTTATTTTCAAAATATTTAGATAATTTATTTATAAATTCTTCATTTAAAACATTAACATATAATTCATTTTTTACAATATTCTCATTTATTATTCCCTGATTTAAAACAAACGTAGAATTATTTATTAATACATTTTTAATTTTAGCATTATTTAAAAACAATATAATATTTTCATCTTTTATAGATGGATAGAATTTTTTAATCATTATATTAGGATTATTTAAAACAACTCCATCAGTTATTATATTCCATTTAATTTTTATAGAAGAATTATATCCATTAACTAATTTATATCTTATAGTGTTTTGATCACATAAATAAATATTTAAATTATTATACTTTTTATTATTTTTAGTTATAAATATATATGAATCAACTATCTCTTCAAGTAATTTTCTAAGCTCATTATTACAAGCTTTTATTTGATTATCACCTTTTATATATAAAGTATTAGGATTATTTTTAAAAACGCTTATAAATTTAGTTATTTGCAACATTCTAATTGTTTGATCTAAATTAGAAACATCAATATCTTTAAAAACATTTTTATATTTAGTAGTGTTTTTTAAATGATAAATAATTTTTTTAAATTCCATATAATCAATAGAATTTATATTTTTATATCTTAAAATATTAAAAAAATCACAAACAAAATTATAAACGTTTATCTTTTCATAAAATAATAACTCCATACAATCACGCCTTTAATGCTTTTATAATACCATAAATTTAAAAAAAAGCAATTATTATCTTAAAATAAATAATAATTTACTAAATATAGTAGGAATTAAAAAAGCTTCATATATACTTGTAAACAAAATTATTAAAGTAGAACAAATTAAAATTTTAATATACTTATTTATAATATTTTTAAAGTTAATACTTTTTTTCTTTAATATTGAATATATCAGTATTAAAGAAAAATTAATTGTATAATAAATAAGATAAGTATATATAAATATATTTATTAAACTATGAGGTATAACATATATAATAGAAAAAAGAATCCCTTTAATTTTATATGTTAAAATAAAAGAAGATATTGAAAAACCAAGCGTAAATGAAGTGATAAAATAATAAAATATATTGATAGGTATACCTATTACACTCATTCCAAGTAACCAAACAATTATAATAAAAGAAAAATTAGATAAAAAAATATCTTTAAAATTGTCTATATAATCTATGTTATCACTTTTAATGTTGCTTATATAAGATAATATATAATTTTTTACAAGTGTTTTATCACTATCATTAATTATCGTTATAAAAATACTACCAAATATGAAACCAATAATTGCAATTCCTATTAAAAATGTTATTCCTTTTTTATTTACTTTTAATTCTTTTTTTAGCTTGTCCAATAATTTCATATAATCACCCTAAAAAATTATATTTATTTTATAATAAAATATTCCTTTTTTATTAAAAATATATTATAATTTATATATATATTTTAGAGGTGATTATATGAGTAAAAAGAAAAAGACAAGTAATGGACAAAGAATACTAGCAATATTTATGCTGCTTGCCATAACTTTATCTATACTTGCTTCAATATTTGCTTATATGTTATAACATATAAGTTTTTTTATATATTTTCATGTAAAGCATGATTTATTCCATTTCCAATAACATCACTTAATTTATCTATTATAAAATCTATTTCTTTTGGTGTTACCATCAAATTATAACCAATTGGATTTAATACTTCAAATATTAATTCTTTTATTTCTTCATTATTAAAACATCCAATAAGTCCTAAAAGTTTTTTCTTATCTTCTATAGTAATGTCTACATTTTCTTTTAAATAATTAACATTACTACTAATAGTTAATTTACTCATTGGATTGTTTTGAAATTTTTTATTAAATGCATAATGTTTTTGAATATAATTTATAGTATCACTAACTATAACAGTAGCATCAACAACTGTTGGAACACCTATTGCTATTACAGGAATATTTAGTGTTTTAAAACTAATTTCTTTTCTACTATTTCCAATACCACTTCCTGGAGATATTCCAGTATCTGTTATTTGAATTGTTTTATTTACCCTATCTATAGAACCACTAGCTAAAGAATCAATTGCTATTACAAATGATGGTTTAACGCTTTTTACAGCGCATTTAATCAATTCACTAGTTTCTATACCAGTAACCCCAGTTACATTCGGCACAAAGGCTGAAACAGGCATAAAACCACTATCTAATTGATTTATTTGATAAAGATGATTCGTTACTACAATATTATCTACAGATAAAGGTCCTAAAGCATCTGGCGTTGATTTTTCATTTCCAAGTCCAATTATTAATACTGATAAATCTGATTTAGCACCTATTTTATCAATATATTTTTTAAGTTCATTAGAAAAAACCTCTTTAACTTTATTTCTATTATCAAAATCAGTTATATCATCAAATATTATTGTTGTATAATTTCCTATTTTTTTATTTATAATTTTACTATTTTTTTTATCAATATATATTTCTTGAACTTTTATATCATCATATTCTTTTGTACTTATTTTTATATCATTTAAGTTATTATTTTCAATTACTTCATCAACTAAATCAGTTCTTATTTCATATTTTTTTAAATCTATTTCATGACTCATTATATTCACCATTAATATTTTTACCAAATTTATACTTTTTATTTGCATTTTTTTTGTTTTTTTGATAAAATGTATATGTTAATGACTTGGAGGTGAAATTATGCCAAATATGAAAAATGCTAAAAAAGCTGTAAAAACTATTGAGAAAAAAAGAATTATTAACAACAACTATAAAGCAAGTATGAAAACTGCTATTAAAAACGTTGAAAAAGCTGTTTTAAGTAAAGATAAAGATTTAGCATTAGAAGCTTTAAAAGTTGCAATTAAAAGAATTGATAAGGCTGGATCAAATAAAGTTGTTACAAATAATTATGTAGCTCGTACTAAATCAAGATTAACTAAAAAAGTAAATGATATGAAATAAAATGCCATAAGGTGTTTTTTTTATTGATTAAACATATTAATATGTTATAATTATATTAGGTGATCATATGAAAAAGGTATTTTCTTTATTAGTTACTATTTTATTATTAGGTGCAACTCTTTATTATAGAAATGATATTATAAATTACATCACAGCTAATTTTATATATAAAAAACAAAGTTCTATACCAACTAGTAATGAATATACAAGAGATTATGACTTTTCCTTTGTACAAAGAACTGATAATTTTTTTCCTAATAATAAAAAAGAATTATACAATGTTTTTTATACAATTTTAAATAATGGCGAAGATTCTTTTACCTTTTATTGTGGTAAAGAATATAAAAACTGTGCTAAAGATATAGAAGAAATAATTGATCCAAATAATGAAATATTATCAATAATAAATAATTATGTACACCCCTTTAATAGCTATAGTTCTATTAGTGTTAATATGAATAATTTTGGTAGAATTACAGTAGATATTACTAAACTATATACAAAAGCAGATATAATTATCATAAATAATTTTGTTAATACAATTTATAATAAGCTTGCTAACGAAAAAATGACAGATGAGGAAAAAATAAAAACATTTCACGATTATATTATAAATAATACTGTTTATGATAAAACATGGACAAATGAAAAAGAAAAAAAACATTTATATAAATCAAATACAGCGTATGGTCCTTTAATTGAACATGTTGGTTTATGTGGTGGCTATACAGATGCTATGCAATTATTCCTAGAAAAAATGCATATTAAAAACTATAAAATTTCAAGTAAAAATCATATTTGGAACTATGTTAATATAAATAATACTTGGAAACATTTAGACCTAACTTGGGATGATCCAGTAACTAATACAGGAAAAAATATATTACAATATGATTATTATATGTTAGATACAATAAAACTTGAAAGTAAAAAAGATAATGAACACACATATAATAAAGAATATTATATTGAAACAAAATAAAAAGAGATTAATTTCTCTTTTTTAAATACTCTACTAGATCGTCAAAAGTTTTAACCTCAACAACATCTATTTTATAATTATATTTATTTTTAATTTTAATTGCCTCTTTATAATTATCACCACTTGGTGCAAAAAAAACATCAGCTTTTTCTTTAACAGCACCTTTTAATTTATATTTAACACCATCAATTTTTCCAACATTTCCTTCTTCATCAATAGTTCCTGTTCCAGATATTTTCTTACCACCAGTTATATCATAATCAAGAAGCTTACTATATATTGACAATGTCGTTAAAAGTCCACCACTTGATCCATATTCATTATCCTCAAAATTACTTTTTATTTTAGGATATGTTTCTATTTTCCTATCACTTGATACAATTATACCTATTATTTTACCATCTAAAATATATGCATATCTATTATACTCTACTTTATTATTAATAACCGTTAAATTAATTTTATCATTAACATTTTTATCTTTTATAATATCATAAATATCTTTCTTTTTATTTATAGTTATTCCATCTATTTTAATTATTTGATCTTTAATTTTCAAATTTGTTTTAGCATCTTCAAAAATATAAGTTACATATTCCTTATCATTTATTATTTTATATTTTTTTAAAGCTTTTTTATATGCTGTTATAATTGCATTATCGCTGCCCTCTTTAAGTGATTTTTCTCCGTAAAAATTATATTCATCTTCTGTTACATTAGAAGGCATTACGTCATTTCTTTTATAAAGATCTAAATTATTATTAAATTTAGACATAATAAATGTTATAGGTGTTGCTCTATATTCAGATACATATGTCATATTTATACTACCTTTAATCTTATATTCATTATCTATTTTGTATCTATCTTTTAAATCAATTAATCCTCCAGAAGTATCTATATAGTATGGAAGTTTAAACGATAATAAAAAATATAAAACAATTAAAAATATAATAAATGGTAAATTATTTTTTATCGTTTTTTTCATATTTTTCCTCTCAAAAATATTATATGTTTTTCTTAATTAATTATATCATAATCACATATAATTAGTAAGGTGAATTTATGAAAAAAGTAATTATGTTTTTTTTAATCGTACTAGCATATTTAATTTTAAATGAATCTTCCATAGTTATTAATACAACAATAAATGCTATAAACATATTTAAAACTAGTATATTTCCTTCATTATTTCCATTTTTTATTATATCAGAATTACTAATAAATTATGGTTTTGTTTCATTTACATCTAAATTATTTAAACCATTAATGAATAAAATATTTAAAATAAATTCTAAATGTGCTTTTATTCTTGTAATGAGTATGATTTCAGGTTTTCCAAGTAATTCTAAATATACAAAGGATTTATATTTAAAAGGTGAAATAAATGAATTAGAAGCAACAAAAGTTTTGATGTTTACTCATTTTTCGAATCCTTTATTTATAATGGGTGCGATATCCATTACATTTTTAAATAATAAAAAAATAGGATTATTAATATTAATAATTCATTATTTATCGAATTTTATTGTAGGTTTTTTACTCAGAAATATGATAAAAGTTGATTTTAATAATACAAAAATAAATAATGATATAAAAACATCCCAATTTGCCAAAGTTTTATCAAAAGCCATAGAAAACGCATTTAGTACATTATTCTTAATATTAGGTACTATTATTGTATTTTTAATAATTACAGAATTATTTAATAAATACTTATCATTAAATATTTATTTAAAAAGCATTTTAAGTGGTATTTTAGAAATGACTGGAGGCATAAGTAATATAAGTATATTACCTATTTCTTTAAAAGAAAAAAGTACCATTATCGGTATGATACTTTCTTTTGGAGGAATAAGTGTTCATATGCAAGTAAAAAGTATTATAGCTGATACTAAAATTAAATATCAACCATATTTAATAGCAAGACTTATTCACTCATCTATTACAGGTATATTAATTTATATTTTATTTGATTTTATTATTTAAAATGATAAAGTAACACGTGTTGAATAATTTGTATTATTATTACCACCAACATGGCTAAAATTAAATAATCCAGCACCAGATAAGTTACTCCATGAACCACCACGTATAAATATTGGATTAGATGGTGTAATAAATTCAGCATAATCATCAAACCATAATCCCTTGTCATTTGAATTATCACTTTTAGTATTAGCAATTTCTTTAGTAGCATCTCCTAGTTTGCCACTAGTATATTTATACCAAATATCTGTTTTAATATCATCATTACTTTTATATGAAGTATAATATTTATTTGTTGGAAAATCAATTCCATCAGTAAAAGAGCCATCTATACTTCCGTATAATCCTTTAAAACCACTATTTATAGTATTTGAACTTCCTGAATATAATTGTCCATTTTTATTTTCTAAAACACCCATGACATATTCAGCATTTCCACCACTCATATCATAAATTCCACTTATATTTCCAGTTGTACTAGCTAGATATCCTTTTATTTTATTATATTTATTATTACAAGAATTAACATTTGCTAAAGCATTATCAGTTATATTGGATGCAGCACACCCTGTTATGGTTGCTCCATATTGCCATTCATCATCAAATTTTTTAGTTTCATCATAATAACCAGTAGTAATATTATTCATAGTAACTTCCATGCATAAAGAGCTATTACATCTTCCATATATAGAATATGTAAGATATGTTATTGCACCCCACTCCATATTTGTTATTACATGACTATTTAAATTTTCATGACTACTTTTAATCAATGTATTAAAACTACTTAAATTTTTATTTGTTAAACTTCTAACATTAGGTTTAATTATTATTTTATCTTTATCACTAGTATTTGAAATAGGATTTTTCTTTAAAAATAAATCACTATTTGTATATGTCGCGTCATCAAAACTTACCTCAAACTTACCAGTCCAAAAACCATTTGTATTAAAATTTAAGAACGCTGGATGAATATATGTATCGCCATTATTTTCTCCAGTTGTTTTACCACCAAATACTATTTCAATAGGTTTTTTTATATTTTCTGTACTATTACTATTAACATTCCATAGTTTATAAGCATATTTTGGAATCCATACATAATATTCTTTTATACTTTCTTCTTTTATTGTATTATCACTTTCTACTTTTCCATTTTTCTTTAAAATGACAGCATTAGCCCATTTTTTATCTTCATATTTATACCATTCTTTTTTTAAATTAGCCTTTCTTACAGTTCCATCATCATCTATTATAACAGGTATTAATTCATCTTTTATAACAGGATCGGCACCATTTAATATTTCTTCTTTATAATATTCGCTATCCTTCGTATCAAATATTATTGAATTATCATATTGAAGTGTATCTGTTTGATAATTTATATTAATTCCATAATCACCTTTAACTAATTTATGATAAATTGGTATATTTAAATTAAAAAGTATTCCAATACTAGATTCATAATACTCTATATTTACAGTACCAAATCTTCCACCTTCATTTAATTTAATCGAGTAATTATCATAAGTTAATATTTTTTTATCATTATTTAATTTCAAAGTTTTTGTTTCATTTTGATAATTAAAATCAATACAATTTACACCACAACTTTGTAAACTTGTTAATTTATTTTCTTTCAAATCGCTATATATTTTATCTGTCATATTTCCTTGTTTTGTTAAAAGAGCTGTTTTTATATCACCATTAATATATATTTCTTTTAATGTAATTGTAAGTTTTACAAGCAAAATAGATATTATAGATATAAGAGTGAATGTAGTCATAAGTTCTACTACAGTAAATCCTTTTTTATTCATTGGTATCACCTACATTCTTTTTAATTTTAACATATGAAAAAGTATTATCATTAAATTCAGTAATTAATATATAAGAATCATCCAAATTCTTTGTATTAATATTTTTAATATACAAATATAAATTATTAGAATAAGGATTATTTTCTTTCAAAGCATCTTTAATTTTTAAATTAGAACTAGATAGTAAAACTGTTTTAATATTTAAATTTTTTATTAATTTATTTATATAGTCATTATTATTTGAAAAATATAAAAGATTATATGTAGAATTATTTACAAGTTCAATATAGTTATTATTATCCTTTTCTACATCTATAAAAAAGTCAGAATAACCATAATTATTATTTATGAATTTGTCAAATTCTCTTGCATTATATAATCCGTTTATAGTGTCATATCTAAAACTAACATCATAACTTTTTTTTAAACTAGCAAATTGAACATATAAATAAACTAATGTACTTATAATAAAAGTTGATACAATTAATGTTTCTATTAATATGAACCCCTTATTTCTTTTTTTCATAATTTAACACCTTTATCCTTGCATTTTATCTTAAATATATTATATAATATATCTAGGATAAAAGCTAGTCCTAATTTAAGAATAAAAGGGAGTTGAATTTTTAATGTTAAAAAAATTTGATTTTGATAAAGTACCTGTAGTTGAAATTGTAAATGATATATTAGTAGATAGTAGTAAAAGAAATGCAAGTGATATCCATTTTGATCCACATGAAGATTTTATGCTTATTAGAATACGTATAGATGGATCATTAATCGATTATGCTGAAGTACCAAATAATATCAAGAAAAATTTAGTTACACGTATTAAAATTATTTCTGGTATGAATATTACAGAATCAAGATTACCTCAAGATGGTGCAATAAAAACTACTTTGCAAAATATTGATTTAGATCTTCGTGTTTCTTGCCTCCCAACCATTAATGGTGAAAAAATAGTTATTCGTATTTTGGATTATACTATGAGTGAAGCTGGACTTGAATCACTTGGATTTACTGATAAAAACTATGAAAAAATAGTAAAAATGATTTCCGCCCCTAATGGTATTATCTTAGTTACAGGTGCTACTGGTAGTGGTAAATCAACAACTGTTTACTCTATTCTTCAAAGATTAAATAAAGAAGATACAAATATAATTACTGTAGAAGACCCTATCGAAATGAATATTGAAGGTGTTAACCAAGTTCAAACAAATAGTGAAATTGGACTTACGTTTGCTAATGCTCTACGTTCAATCTTACGTCAAGACCCTAATATTATCATGATAGGAGAAATTCGTGATACAGAAACTGCTAAAATAGCTGTACGTGCGTCTATTACTGGACACCTAGTCTTATCTACAATCCATACAAACAATTCTTTAAATACAATTGAACGTTTACTTGATATGGATGTTGAAAGATATTTGCTTTCTAGTGCTTTAACAGGAATTGTATCACAAAAATTAGCAAGAAAATTATGTTCACATTGTAAAACAAAAAGACCTACTAATGATTATGAAAAAGATTTATTTAAAAAAGTTCTTAATAAAGATGTAGAAGAAATATATACAGCTGAAGGTTGTGATGAATGTTCTAATGGATATAAAGGACGTATTGCAATACATGAGGTTTTGCTTGTTAATCAAGAAATAAAAGATGCAATTAGTAGTAATCTTAGAAAAGATAAATTAAGAGAATTAGTATATAAAAGTGATGTTGATACCCTACTTCAAGATGGACTAAAAAAAGTGGTTAATGGTGAAACAACTGTAGAAGAAATATTAAAAATTATTGAACTTGATAATGATGATAAAGTTATTGAAGGAGAATACGATTTAAAAGATGCTCTTGATTTAACAAATATTGCAAATAATAACAAAATAACTAATTCTAAAGATGAAAAAACAAAAGAAGTCTCAAATGATATTAAAACTTCGACTACTACTGATACTACTAAAGAAAAATTTAATGTCGATGACATATTAAAAGGATTAGATTCTCTTGAAATAAAATTATAAGACGCATTTGCGTCTTTTATAATGTCATAATAAATAATTCTAATCCTAAGTTTTTATCTATTTTACCTGATTTTATATCTATATCTAAATTAGCCAATTTAAGTATACAATTAAGTAATGTTTTGTTATCATAATTTCTACTATTTTCTAAGCATTTTTTTATAGCGTAATAATTACTACCTAAAATAGTACTTATATCTTTACTAGAATAACCTTTTTTATATAAATTTAAAGCTTGATATATTAGTCTAAATTTATTAGCAAGTACTACTATAATTTTAATAGGTTCTTCTCCATATTTTATTATTTCAAAATAGCTTTCTAAAGCCTTTTCTTTATTTTTTATAACAATATTTTCTATCAAGTTAAAAAAATCAGTATCAATATTTTTTGAAGTCAAATTTTTTATATCATCTTCACTAATATTTAAATCACTATCTTTATATGTTTTAATTTTTTCTATTTCCTGATTTAAAATTTCTAAATTATTACCAACTCTATTTATTAAAAGATTTACATTATTATTAGATATTTTATAATCTTTAAACATATCAAGAACATATTTATTTATATTATTAGAAATATTAAAATCTTTAACAACACCTTTTTCTTTAATTAATTTAACAATATTTTTTCTTTCATCTATTTTTTCTTTTATTATAGTAAATACTATTATATTATTAAAAGAGCCATTATTTATATATTCTTTTAATACATCAATATTTTGTTCTATTAATTTTTTATTTATTGTTCCTGTAAATATATATGCATTTTCTACAATAATTAATTTTTTATTACCAAAAAGAGATATAGATAAAGCATCTTCAAGTACATTTTCTATTTTAGTATTTTCTAAATCATATTTAATTACATCAATATCTTCTATATTATTTTGTTTTTTCAGAATTTCTATTTCTTTATCTATTAAAAATTGTTCTAATCCATAATATAAATACATATTATCACCAATTTAATTATAACAAATTTAAAAAAAATATTAAAGTTTATTTAATATTTTTAATTAGTAATTTTAATTTTTCCATTAACTAAATAATAAACAACATCAACACGTTCTTTTACTTTATTTGAATGTGATATTATAATTACACATTTATTATCATTATGCGCTAATGAAATTAATAAATTTAAAATATCGTTTTCTGTTTCTTTATCAAGACCTGCGGTTGGTTCATCCGCAAGTATTACTTTAGCGTCATATGATAATGCTCTTGCAATACTTACTCTTTGCATTTCACCACCTGATAGGGTTAATATTTTTCTATTAGCCATTTCATAATCAATACCAACTTTTTTTAAAAGTTCTAATGCATATTCTTTTTTATTTTTTATTTTTTTCTTACTTATATCGATAGATAATATAACATTTTCTAGAGCTGTTAAATGATAAAGTAAGTTATAACTTTGAAATATAATTCCAATATTATTTGATTTATAATTATCTTTATTTATTTTTTTTATACTATGATCATCATATAATATATCTCCTTCTTTTATTTTTAAAAGACCAGCCATTAAAGAAAGGAGTGTTGATTTTCCAGCCCCACTTTTTCCATAAATTCCATATACTTTTTTTTCTTTAAATTCTAAATTAATATTTTTTAAAACATATTTTTCATTATCATAACTAAAATTTAAATCTTTAATTTTTAAAATATAATCATCTCCTATACTCTTTTTTGTAATATTTTATTTGGTTCATATTTATTTATTAAAACGATTGTTATAATATTACTAATTATTGTTAATGTTATTATAACTACAAATAATTTTAATATTATATAAAAATCTATATTTACATTTAAATTATCGATATATTTTACATTATCATTTATTCTATTAAATTTATTTTTTTCTACATTATTTAATTTAAAATTATTTTGAATTTGATTTGTATTATTTTTATAGCTATTTATTTCATTTTTAAGCATAGCATTCGTAATTGGTTTTAATACAGCTATACCTATTATAACTCCAATAATAATTGATATTAATGTAGTTATAAATGATTCAATTAAAAACTCTACAGAAACTTTTATTTTACTCATTCCAATTGCTCTTAAAACACCTATTTCATATGTTCTATCTTTAATATTAATAATATTTATTATAATTAATATTAAAGTTCCTATTATAATAATTATTATTAATAATGTCATTGAAAAAGTTTTTACATTTTCAACTATTTTTAATGATTCTTCTATGGAATCTTTATTATCTATTAATTTATAATTACTACTTAATCCTAGTTTTGTTGCCTCTTCTTTAAAATTTTCTATATCATTTTGCTTTTTTAAATAAAATTTAGCATTTATATTTCTTGTATTTTCACCTAATATATTTTTTATAGTCTCAATATTTATATATATTTGATTTTCTTTATTTAAGACATTTATATTCATAAAATTATCATTATCATCACTTATAACATCATATATTGCAACTACCTTTAATTTATATTTTTTTGAAGTGTCATTTATATCGTAAAATTCTATTTCATCATTTATATTTATATCATTTTCTAAAGCTAAACTAGAAGAAATTAAAATAGTATTTTCATTTTCTAAATCAGATATATTTCCTGAAGTTATTTTATTTTCTCCATTTATAAATTCACTAATATATGAAATATCAGAATATGCAGCAAATTTAAAATCACCTTGATTTTCTTTTGACATTCTATTATGTTCTTTATCATTTTCAAAATTATTTTTTTCTATATCGTTATTAATTGGATCAATATCACTAGATGAAAGACTAGTTTGATATGTGTAATAATAATTTTTTACATATTCTAATGAGCCATATTTTTTTATATCTTCTTCAGTTATTACATCATCGCTTTTATTTTTCATATCTAAACTTAATGATAATTCTATAGGATTACTATTAATATAATTTTCTTTTATTTTTTTACTTGATTTATTAATAGATAAAGATATAAATAAACCAATTGTTATTATAGTTATAATTATACAATTAAGTATATTTCTACTCTTTTTCCTTTTTATATTAATTATAGCATTTTTTATAATATACATATTACCTTCCTTTCACTATAATTATATTTATTTTATGTGAAAAAAAAGTGATATTTTTTTGAAGATAATATGAAAAAAGTAGATAAATCTACTTTTTTACTTTACTATACTATATTCTATACTTCCTGCTTTGGATAAATCAATATCTACTTTTGTTTCTATATTTTTTGTTGTTCCAGTTTCCATAGGTTCTTTTACTTCATCTTCTACTTCTTTTAAAACATTTCCTTCTTTATCCATTATTTTCATTTTGAATTTAGAACCTTCATATGTAGCTCCTGTATTATTTATTACTACTGTTTTTACTATATTATTGCTTGCTCCTACATTTACAAATTCTAATCCTTCAAATATTTGGTCTTCTATTACTTTATCTCCTTTAATATTTTCTTTATTATTATCTTCTTTTGTTTTTTTCTTACATCCACATCCTGTTATTAGTCCTACGACTAATAACATGGATATAGATAAACTTATTACTTTTTTCATTTTTATTCCTTCTTTCTTTAATAATAATATTTTGAGGACATTCCTCCACCATAGTTTCTTCCACTAAAGGAACCCCTGAACGTATAAGGATACATACTTGAAGTACTTCCAGTACAACAATGTAAAGATCCGGTACAAGAAGTACCACCTTGTTCAGAACTACATAAAACACAACCATATTGACTATTAGTTGAATTATAATTTCCACTTCCATCTTTGTTATAATCACATTGATCCATGATTCCACTATTATAATGAGCAATCCATATTCCATTACTTGAAACTTTATATCCTGTATATGGAGTAGCACCTTGAATTGTTACTTTTAATGTAGTACTTCCTGCTTTATAATTTGTATCTTCAGTAAGATTTAATGTTAATGTTACAGTTCCATTTTTCTTTCCTGTTATAAAGAATATACGATTCGTAGGTGCCATATAAAGACCAATTCTGCATGTTGCAATACTAGTATCACTTGAAGTACACGTTGACCCTTCAGGAACACGTGAGCCAGGTGCTTCAGAAATACCTTCAACAGTTCTATCAGAAAAGTAACCAGTTGATGGTAAATTTTTCTTTCCCATTGTTGTTGTTACACTTCCTGATTTTGCATTATAGTTTTCATTTCCTGCTACATAATAGTATACAGTATATGTTCCGGCATTTTTTCCTGTTGGGATACTTTCTGCTGTACTACAACTTGTTACTGCTGCACTTGTTGAATAACATACATTCCCTTGTGCTCCAGATACTGTTGCTAATGCTTGGGCACTTTCTGTATATGTTAATGTCTTTCCTGATATACTTATTGGATTAGCTGCCTTATTTATAACAATATTTTTACTTCCTGTTACTGTTTTATATCCTGCTTTACTTACTTGATAATATACTGTTGTTGTTCCTGCATTTGTTCTTGTTGGACTTGCATCTAAATTATATGTTCCTGATGATGCTCCATATTTTATGGTTGCTCCACTACTTGTTACAACAATTCCATGTTCTTTAGAGTCATAATCTCCTGTATATCCACTTGCTGTTACACTTAATAATCCTTCTTCTGTTGTTGCTACATGAGTTGA
>CAKPMH010000003.1 GCA_934167935.1 uncultured Bacilli bacterium | reverse complement strand
TTTGACTATAAATGTGTTTATGATGTAGAATTAAATTATTACAAATAGTGGTGCGGTTGAAATTACAAAAAAGAAAAGATGACTTTGAATAAGTCACCTTTATTATTATTTGACTTTTTTAGGTTATTATTAAAAACTTATTTTAGCACTAGTAGTTTCTTCTTTAGGTTGCATAATTTGAGTTACATCTTTATTACTTGCAACCATATTAAACATTCTCTTTTTGTTAGATTCATTTGCTTGTGAATAGAATTTTGAAATCTTACTCATTGTTTCATTATCATAACCTACTGATTCAGCTAATATCTTATTAAAATAATATGCTTTATCAACTACAACAAGTGGAATATCAAATTCACTTGTTGCCTTTAGGCAGTCTTCAAAATATTTAGCTTTCATAATTAAATCAGTATACATATTAACCATGTTATTTAAAGTTATTCCATAAACATTAGCATTTTGAGATATTATTTCTTTATATTTAACTAAAAATTCCTTTAATTTTCTTGAATCACCAATTTGTTTTATTACATTTTTATCTTCTTCAGAAATAAAAGATAATTGATTTTGATATAAAGTTTCTAAATAATTAAAGTTATCCTGCTTTATAGATTCAGCCATCATAATAATATAATCTGGCTTTCTTTTAAAATCTTGATTTTTTGATTTATTAGTATTTCTTCTTTCTACTACAATTTCATTATAACCATTATTAATAGTTTTAAGAATATCAGATGGTACAAAGTATCTAGCTCTATCACCATTTCCTTCTTGTAATTCACGTGATCCATCATAAATATTAGCATACCTTCCAATAGAATCTATATCAGTATTTCCCATTCCTAAAATTGAGCCACTTTCCAATGTATCAAATCCAAAAATAATGCTGCCTTGAGATCTAATTGAGTATATTCCTCTTTCATTTATATAGCTACAAGCAACAAAGTGATCCTGTAACTGTGGTCTATCTAGCCAATCATTTCTATAATTAGTATCTGTAACATCAGATGCTAAGGAACAAGATCCTACGCAATGAACAAAGAAGTTAAATTTTTCTCTAGGTACACATATTTGGATTTTTTTACCATTGAAGTTTATTTCATTTGAAATACTATCCTTTGGTCCATATACACTATTTCTTTCATCAATTCTATAAAGTGATTTGGAATATAATTCTGTATATTTACTTCTTAAATATGGTTCAAGTGGTATTTCACTATCATAAATTTTAGTATCTTTAAGATTATTATATAGCATAGATAAATCATTTACATTATCGCACTCTACAATTTTATTAATTAATACTAAATAATTATATACTTGAGGTGACAATTCACTATTTTTAAGATTATCTAATGTATTATTATTATCATTATCATGACAATACTTTGAATCGATATAATGTGCTTCTACTAGGTCTATATTAAATAATGCTTTTAACAAATTATCTTTATTTAAATTTAAATCACTTGAATTTAAATTATTTACAAAAAATTGTCTTTTTAATTTATCATAATACTGCAAAGATTCAAGATTATTTATTTGATATTGATTATCTGGAAGTTCTAGAACACTTACTAACTTTCTTAAATCTTGCTCTTTGGCATTTTCTAAATTTAATGAATTAACTAATTCTTGATAATTACTAATATTATTAATGATATTAACTACCATAGATGAAATATCATATTCCATATAATTATAAATATTTAAAATTTTTGATAAGATAGTTAATTCTTTATCATTTAATTTTGAAATAGACATTTGAACTTCAACATCATTTATAAATCTTTCATAATGTTCTTTATTAAGATTAAATATTTTATCTTTTAATGAGGTTGCTAAAAATGTATTAAATATATTATTATTTTTTTCATGATAATTTAATAAATATTTACTTCGTTCATAAAAATCTTTAGAATCAATATTTAATTCATTACAATAAGCCTTTACTAATATTTCATTTTTTATAATATCTGGCGATAAAATACATTTAACAGCTAAATCTATTCTGTTTTTCTTTATACACTCATCTCTAAAAGCACTAGACTCAATTAAACACTTTGGTACTGATTTAGTTTGTGATACTATCTCTATTAAATAATCTATATTGTCATTTATTAAATCTGTAAAGAATGTAGTTTCCAAATCTCTATTCTTTCTATCATAAATTGTTTTTTCTTTTAGTAAATTTAATAATTCAATAAATTCGTTTGGCTCTAAGTTTGATTTTAATTCAAATAAATGCTGGGCAAATAAACTATTTCCTACATAGTAAGGAAGACTTTTATTTTGCTTTAAAAACTGAACTAATAATTTTAAATTTGATAATGAATAGTTTTCTAAATTCCCAACTAATTTATCATGGTTACCTTTTAATACTACCTCAACAAAACTATCACAATCTTTTAAGGTATATGGAACATATTGACCTTTTTCATTTATATAATTATCAAAAAATTGTTCATGTTCTTTGATGAATCTATTTAATTGTTCTTTACTTCCAAAAAAATCCCTAAAAAAATTTTCAAATTTATATGAATATCGATATTTATTTAAAATTATATTAAACATTATATTTAACTCATCGTCTGAAAAGTTAAAACCATTTCTATGCATAGAATATAATATATCTTCATCTAATAGTAAAAAATCTGTTAATTTTTCTAGTGTATCATTATCATTAATATTTAATTTAATATTAGTACCATTTAATAGTTCATATCTTTCGCTCTTAACAATAGCATAAAGTAAAATATTTGTATTAATGCAACTAATGTTTTCTAATTCAGATAAATTAGATATTTCTTTTAATTTATTAACTAGTTCTTCCATTTTTTCACCACCTGATCAAATTTAATATTTAAAATACTAATTAATTATTGTTATCGATAAAATTTAGTCTTAAACATTAGCAATAATTCATTTTAAAAAACTCAATTACATTAAGTTTATTATTTGTAAATTATTTAACTATTATGATTGTTCTAACATAATTTAATGAGAATACTATGTCAAAATCTTGTAATCACAGCCTTCATAACTATTATATCATTTATTTCTCCAATTTTATTAAATTGTAATTATAATAATTCATTTTTACATTAATTTATATTATCCTTACAGAACTAATTTTACTATTTGAAGTTTCAAATAATCTTTGTACTTTATCGACAAATCTGTTTATACTATTTAGCCTAAATAAAATGAATGAATATTTTGAAACCTCAGTTTATGAAATATATAAAAAATTGATGATGAAAAGAATGAAATAATATTAGAATATCAACTAAAAATTAAAATACTTAATAAGTATGATAAATGTTGTAAAATTATAAAAGGAAGACCAAAAGTTATGCAAGATAATATTAATAATTTTAATAAAGACGTGAAAAAAAAGACAATTATAAGTCATTATGACTCAGAACTGCCTTTTTTCACTTAATCATCTAAATGGTCAATTGCATATTGAGCTTCTTTAGCTGTAAATTGTTCTCCATATTCAGATGTTAATTGATCATATATTGCACTTTTAGACATATTCATTGTATTTTGATAAGATTTTGCTTTAGCTAAAGCATTAGCGTTCCAATCTGCATTCATATTATCAATTGCATATTGAGCAGCATCAGCTGTAAATTGTTCTCCATATTTAGATGTAAGTTGATCATATATTGCTTTTTTTGACATATGCATAGTTTTTGAGTATGATTCAGCCTTTTTTAAAGCATTTGTATATTCTACAGATGGTTTTTTCCCTAAAGAATATGCGATATTAATTTTGTCGCCTTCATATATTGTCGTATTTGCACTAATACTTTGACTGACAAATGAACCTTTAGAAACTGTATCAGAATATTCATCAGTTATATTACAATTTACTTTTTTTTCGGTACACCAATTATCAATATCAGTCCTCTTCATAGAACTAAAATCAACAACTGTTACTTCAACTTTTTTGTTTGTTTGATATTTAGTAGTACTTTGTGAATTATCATCAGTTTCACTACTATTTGAAGTAATAATAATTATAAATAATATTGCAAATACAATAGTTAATATTATTTTGGTGTTCTTCTTCATCTCAGGATGAAATTTCCACATAAAGAATATTCCGACAGGTGCAAAGAAAATTAACATTACCCACATAAACCAAGCTTGTTCGTAAAATTTAGTTTTAGTAACATTATTAGCTTCTTTGTTATCAATCTTTTTTTCTTGTTTATTTTTTATAATCTGTAATTGTCTACCACATTTAGGGCAAACAATCCCTTCTTTATCTATTTGTTCTCCACAAAATTTACAAAATTTTTTATCTTCCATTTTTACCTCCTAAACGTAATATGGGTTTGGCTTACATAGTATTACTATAAGATCTATAAACCATCCTATAAAAAACAATCCAAAAGTGAATATATACAATATTCCCAATCCAGATTTTCCTTCATAAAATTTATGAGCACCAAGTGCACCTAAGAAAAGGCATAACAAAAATGAAATCCATTTATCACACTCTTTAGCACCACGAACTATAGGACCATTTATTTGATTACTATTATTGATAACAACTTGAGGATTGCTATTACTTTTATCAGTTTTTAATTCTTCTAATTGTCTACCACATTTCGGACACATAACAGCATCAATATGAACTTCATTTCCACAAAACTCACAAAACTTACTTTCACCAGCCATACTTTCTACCTCCTTTCACTACACAAAATCAAAAACTACCTATACTAGCGTACTTTTTAATTGAAGATAAAGTTAATTTATCTCTAAATCTATTATAACACAACTTACTCGAATAGAGTAAGTATATTTTTTGTAAAAAATGAGAAAATTATTTATAGAAGATAATTTTGTTTATAAAAGTGACATTGGCGGTGATGAATATGTTTGATAGAAACGATGAAAACTATGTCTATGAATTAGTAAGTAAAAATATTAAAAAAATAAGAAAAGAAAAAGGTATTACACAAGAAAAACTTGCTGAAATGATGTCATATTCTACACAATTTATATCTAATATTGAAAGTAAAAATCATCAAACATTTTCATTAGGAACATTATGGAGATTAGCATTAGTATTAAATATTGATATTAAAGAATTATTTAACGAAAATGAAAAGCAATAATTTACATGAAAAATACTAGTATAAGTATACTAGTATTGATAATTACTATTAAAAATAGTACTACTGCCATATAAAAAACTCTGTTCAATATGAAGCTTCACATTTAGTACGTGAAAGGTTTATGTAGAACAGAGTTTTTTAATTTGAGTTTTTAATTTTTACATATAAATGTATATGAAAAAGTTGGATTATTTCTATTTAAATTTTTATTTTTTCGTTTCTTTGGAAGATAAATCTAATACTTTATTTAGTTATATAACTCTTTTTTAGATATGTGACATTTATGAACCCACCTATTATAAATTTTTCAGTCTCATAAATAATATTGTCTTTTAATATTTTAATTATTGTTGTTTACTTCCATTAAATGTTTAAGCTTATCTGGAAAATTAACAGTCATTCCATCTATGTCAAACTTATAAACATTTTCCATTATTTCTTCATTTAAAACACCCCAAAGTCTTACTCTAAGTCCGCTTTTATTAGCTAGTTCTATATCATCTTTTGTTACATTATCCGCTTTAGGGCAAATTTGAGTTCCACTAATTTTTAATAGTTTATCTATATTATTTTTATTAATTTTTTCTTGTATCAACCAAGATAATTTTATATTTGAGTCAATTTTCCTCATATTTTCAAGTGCTTTATATTTAAACGATGTAATATAAATATTATCATGTGTTGCATATTTTTTTATAATATTTAAAGTTTCTTTTTCTATTCCTTCTTCTTTTAGTTCTATAGCAAAAGTCATTTTTTTTGATAAAAATTTCTTTGCAAAATCTTCAAATAGAACAATTTTTTCACCCTTATATTTTAAGTTAAACCAACTTCCAAAATCAAAATTTAATAATTCTTGATATGTATAATCTTTTATTTCACCTTTTTTATTAGATTTATTGTCGATTTTATTATCATGAAAAATGACAATCTTTCCATCTTTTGTCATTTGTAAATCTAATTCAATCCCATTTGCTCCTAACTCTAATGCCATATCAAATGCAGACATTGTATTTTCTGGTGCATATTCTGAAGCACCCCTATGTGCATAATTAATAAACATTTGTAAACACCTCTTATCTAATTATATACTATGTATAAAATTATACTATAAAATAACAAAATTTTCTATATTTATATTAAAAATAAAATATTAAAGTAAATATACTTTATTGCTAACAAATAGTTTAAATGTGGTAGAATATATACAGGTGATTACTTATGAAAAAAGTCTTTTTATATTTATACCCTATTAAAGAATATAATCGTTTTTTTGAATTTTCAGAAGAATATTTACAACAAATGGAAAGAGAAAATCCATACAAAATATTAAATGAATGTATACAAAAAAGATACAGGGATGAAGGATATCAAATTGTTTATGTCATTTACCCAGATAAAAATATTTATGGAATTAACCCTTTACCTACTGATAAAATAATTTATACTGATGTAACTTTTAAAGAAGCTAGTGGTCATAATCATGATGATAGTAAAAATCAAGAGAAATATATTAAATATCCTAGTGAAAAGTATTTAATAGAACAATTAGGAAACTTTGATGAAATAGTAATTGGTGGATTTCACTTTAATGATTGTGTTAAAAGAGTTGCTGAATATTGCTATCAAAGTGGATTTTCTACTCTTGTAGATTTAGATTTAACAGATTTATTCTTTAGTCTGTATTATAAAAAAGATTATTTTAAAATTAATGAATATAATCCTAAAAACTATAAAAATTATATACTATCAAATAGTCGATTTAAAAATAAAGAAATGGCTGAAAGATTATTTGAAAGAAATTATAATAGTCCTGTTTATGGATTTGAAAGTATTGAAGAAAAAAGAAAATCTAAATAAAAAAACTATTATATTATTTTTAATTTTAATGTAATCTAAATAATCTTAAATATATATAGTATCAATACAATTTTAATAAAATCAATCATTTGATTGATTTTTTGTAAACTATTTTAATAAATTATATTTATTCATCTTTCTTATATCCATCAAATATTTGAATCCAACCCATATCTAGCCAAAATTTGATTTCGTCATAAGATGATACATCTTCACTAGGCATATTTAAAATATATATTTTAATATTTTTACTATGTATTAAATTTAATATTACTACATAGGTTAATTCTGCTATTGAACTTGCACCAATATATCCCTTAATACCATTTTTTTCTTCATTCATCAAAAAATATACATCTGTATTTTCTAATGCAGTATAAAAATCTTTATAAACTTTTGGTAATTTCTTAATATAATCATCTTGTGAAATTAATTTTGGATAATCCAATATCTCATAATCATTATTTCTAAAATAATCTAACCAATAGTTTACTTTATCTTGAAGTTTACTACTTCCTGATATTACTATCTTTTTCACTTAACTCACCTAATCCTTAATTACATCTTTAATAAATTATTAATAATATTTAAATTTAAAAGTAAAAAATATATATAAATTTAATTATGTGTTTCTTTTTTTATTTCAATATTTATTGCTATAGTAGAAATTATTGATAATATAAATATTATATAAAATATATTTTTACCAATAAATTTTGAAACAATAGATAAAATACCTAATATTATAACTTCTGTAAAACACAAACTCATTTGTCCAACTGATGATAATAAATCATTATCCTCTTTTGATTCTTTTATAATATTTTGTATTGAAGTTTGTATTGATGTTTCATAAACCTTTTCCAAATTATCGCCAATTGTTTTATTAACAGAAATTATCATTTTATTTTTTACAAATAAATAAATTGTTGTTATAAAAATTTTCATAATAGATACTAAATTGTTTGATTTTTTAATATCTTTATCAGTATATTTTCCAATTAATGTAACTGTAGTAATTTGAAATATTAATGATACTACTATTACTAATGAAAATGCTTTAAAATCTTGTAATATTATATATAAATATAATGGAATAAATAATCTTTCTATTATATGAAAAGTTCTTAATGCATATATAATTTTATATTTACTCTTACTATATAATAAATATTTAATGCTAGCATTAAATGTACCAGATTTTTTTTGTGGTTTATAATCAATCTGCAAAATCATAACATATTGTAATATAAAGGCAATAACAATTAAAATAAATAAAGTTAATATATTATTGCTTATAACACCGTAGACTACAAAAATACTTGCTAAAACTACTCCTAATATTTTACTTATAAAATATAAACTATTAAATTTACCTCTATGTTCACTTTTTACATACTTACTAGATAATGAATCAGATGATGGATTTGAAAGTCCCATTAATCCCATTGATATTACAAAAATTATAATATTAGTAAATAGACTTTCACTATTTAACATAAAATATGAATTTATAATATTAAAGATATTTGAAATTAACATGCATTTTGCAACGCCAATCTTGCTTGATATTATTATAAATAATGGAGTTATAAGTCCTGTAATAAGAAATCTTAAACCATATATTAACAAAATTGAATAAATTGGTAATCCTGCTTTATAAAGCATAACTGTTCCAAAAGTTTCTATTAAAGCGTTTGCAAAATTGTAAAAAAATATACTTAAATACATATATTTATATTCTTTTTTATAAAAATAATTTTTCATCTATTACTCCTTAATTTAAAATTCATCAAATATTTTTTTATAATAATCTGTTAAATAATATCTATTATTAAATGGTTCCTTTTCTTCTATATTTTCAATTCTTTCAATTATTGCTAATGTCATTTTTTCCTGATTCTTCCTTAGAATAATAACAACCATCATAAGTATCTTGTACAACAGCATCAATACTAGCATATCTTTCCTTGAAATCTTCTTCATAATATTTTGAATAGCAATCAAACCAATTATCAAAAGTTTCTATATTTTTAACATCTACTATAAATTCTTCATCTAAATTAGTAAGTTTTAAAAATTTAATTGTATCTCCAACTCTAACTAATTTTCTTTTATCGTCATAAAGTCTATATTCTTTTTTTCTTTCCAGATTTCAAATCATTAAAGCTAGATTCATAAAGTTTCATTATATGTTCCATACTTACATCTTCTGAATTCTTAATAAGATTATACTATATTTTAGGTAAATTTACTATATAAACACTAATTTATTATTATAATTAGAAACTTTTTTAATAAAAATCATTTTATAGACTTTTCAAATAACATAAATATTTTATTTTATGTGTTATTTTTACTTAATTATAACTTTTTTACCATGTATTTATTTCTTAAATAATAATTAAAAAAAAGATGATTATAAATATTAATGTTTAAAATCATCTTTTTTAACAATTTGTGTATTTCTACTTTTTATAAGAATTCTATAATCATTTTCTAAATTTACATTTCTTGTTGCATAGTTATAAAATTCTTTAATCATCAATAATTTTTTTAATTTATCCATACAATTTGTTGTGATTAAATTTAAATACATATTAATAAATTCTTGGTCTGGATTTTCTTTATAAACGGAATTTCTATAACCTTCATCGGTATAAATTCTATAAACTTTTGATGTGGATATTTTAGAAATACCAATATTTTTATGGTAAAATTTTCTAATTTTATCAATTACTAAATGAGATAAATGTTCAAATCTAGAATCATTATCAATAGCAAATTTTTCTAATTTTTCCATCCTATTATTTATGATAGACACTTGTTCTTTAGAATCTTCTTCACTTAAACAAGGCATAGGTGTTGAAAATCTATTTAAGGCATACTGTTGTAACAAACTTAATTTATTATCTCTTTCAAAAACTATTGTACCCTTACCAAATATTGAAAAAGATGCATTATTTTGATTTGAATATCCATTTTCAATTTCTAAGTAAATATCTTTAATAGGTTTTTCAAAATATTCTACTCTTGTTTTATCTACCATTTTATTTCCTCTAATCAAACGTTCAGGTTCATTATTATCAAATATTACATGTAAATCTATATCAGAAACATTTGTATTAAAGCCAGTTAAACTACTTCCATAAACTATTATTCCTAAGCAATGTTCATTATTTAAATAATTCATTTCTTTAATAAATTTTAATATTTTTTTCAATGTAGTTGGTGGAACTTCAATAATATCATGATTTTCAATTGTAGTTGGTTCTATTATAGTAGTATCAAAGCCAATATTTCTACTTTTAATAGGTATTCTATAATCATTTTCTAAAACTACATCACGTTTTGTAAATTCATATAATTTATTCAATAAGTTATATTTTTTTAATTTATCTGAACTAGTATCTGTAATTAATTTAAAATACATTTCTATAAAGGATTGTTCTGGAATTTTATTGATACAAAATGCATTTCTATATTTTAAGTCAGTATATATTTTAAATCCTTTAGAAGTTTCTATTCTAGGTATACCCATCAATTTATGATAAAATCTTCTAATTTTATCAATTGTTAAATGATATAAATGTTCAAAATATGGATTGTCAGTTTTTGCATAATTTTCAAGTTTTTCCATTCTATTATTTAAAATAGATACGTATTCTCTAGCTTCATCATTACTTAATGGCGATAACGGATTAGAAAATTTATTAATTACATATTCCTGTAACTTTTTTAATTGATTATCTTTTGCGTAAACAATTTTTGAAGTTCCAAAAATTGTTAGTGTTGCATTATTTTGATTAACATAATCTTCATTTATAGTTCGATAGATATCATCAAGTGGTTTTTCAAAATATTCAATCCTTGTTTTATCTATAATCTTGTTTCCTCTAACCAAATGATTAGGATCTTCATTGTCAAATATAATATGTAAATCTATATCAGAATTTTCTGTATTTAAACCTGTTAAATAACTTCCATAAAAGAAAACACCTAAAACATGTTCATTATTTAAATATCCCATGTCCTTAATAAAACTTGAAATTTTATCTTCAATTGTCATCCAATCACCTCATCAAAATTATGTATTTTATAATATCATAAAATTTTTTGTTAATCAATCTTATTAACATATCAAATATTTTATAATTACATAACAACTCGTTTAAAATAATTAATAAAGACTATAATAAAAAAATACCAACATTAGTTTATGCTGGCTTTATAAAATTAATTAATAAATTTTTTCTTACAATATTTACTATATACTAACATTTGTAATAATATACTAAGTGATAAAATTGCAGCAACTATTCTTAAATTATTTAAATTAAATGCATATACAACTGGTATTAATAAAATTAGTTCACTGAATGCTTTTCCAAATCCATGGATAGCTTCACCTAAAAATGTATATTCTAATTGATATTTAGTTAAAGTTTTATTTGAACTTATATTAAATACAGCCGTATCTACTAAAATTTGAGTAATTTTATACGCAATATTAAATACAATATTATAAATTATAAATACTGTAAATGAGTTTGTAAAAATGATTGGTATTGTTACAATTAAGATTGCTAATGCTGAAATTAAAAAAGCATTTTTGTTTCCTTTTTCTTTTAAGTATTTTTTAACTAATAAAGAAGTAATTAAACCTAAAAGAGCAAAAACAGCATTTAAATTTCCTAAACTTGACTCTGAACCTAATGTTAAAAAAATTATAAAAGTAATAGTCGTATCTAATCCACCTCTAAATCCCATACCTTCAAAGAAAACAATTTTATATATTTCTTTCGCTTGTTCATCTTTAAGGGCATATTTAATGTTTGATAATTTTATAGGATTAATATCAAATGTATACTCATCCAAATAGAAAGTAGAAATAACGGCAATAAATACTAATAAAATGATTATAGTTAATAAAATAGCATATGATGTATTTACTATTACATAACCCATTCCAATTGTTGAGATAATTGATATTATACTTGTTACAATACTATTATAAGAAAATATTTTTTTAAATTGACTATCATTTTTAAAATTATATAAAATCATTTTATATGCTGACCAATATAACAAACTTGTAGCACAATCTAAAACGGCAAAAAGATATATATAATTTTTAACATTACTACCTAAAAATAATAAAACTAATAAACATAATCCATTTGAAAGTAAACCTATACGGTATACATTTAATACATTATTTTTGTTTAATAATTTTAAAGATAAAAAAGAAAAAATCCAATTTAATGAATATTTTAATGTATAATATAGAACTACACTAATAAAATTACCACCTGTTATTTTTAAAAAATATATAGCTAAAAATAGTGATGTAAATTTACTTACGATACTATTAATAGAATGTGTGAATACAATTTTTTTCATACTTTTACTCCTGTTTTTATTATACTTAATGCTACAATTATACATCAAATTTAATAAAAATACTATAAATTAATATAAAATAATTAAATTACCTTACAACTTTTTTTCTAGCTACTTCAAAACTTGCTGTACGTTCTAATTTATTTTGTTTAATTGCTTTTTTTATAGAATTATTAAGTGAAATTGTATCAGTTTTTGATACAACTTTCACTACTTTTAACTCATGACGCCATTTATTTATTACATTATTTTTACATCTTGTAGAAATAGAAGAAGCTGGTTCTATAATTTTTGTAAATTTATTTTTTTTAGATTTTTCTTTTAATTGACTTAGTTTTAGTTCAACGTAAAAATAATATAAAACTTCATCATTTATTAAATTATTTTGTTTTAAGTATTCTAAATACATTTCTGCAAACTTAGAAATATTATCAGGATCTAACATATCTCTTGTTTCAATAAAATCATTATTTATCTTAAAAAATCTTTTTAAAAAATTTTTTTGATTATCATTAAGATAAATACTACTATTGTTAATTACCATCTTATCTCACTCCTATTTTACATTATTTTATATTAAATATCAAAAAAATTATATCATGTATACTTTAAGATGTAAATTGATGAAAGAAAGCTCATTAATTTATGATAGAATATTTTTATTCTTTTTTACAAGAAAGAACAAAAAATTATGTTTGAGCTTGGGCAGATTATTAAATTAGTTATAAACTTGTTAGAAGAAAAAATATTCCAATTAATAATATTAATATTTTTGTAAATTCTATTTTTACTTAATATAAATTTTCATGTTTTTTTCTTTTATAATTATAATATAGCTTTTATTAAATATAAATTTTTAAAAGATGATTAAAATCATCTTTTTATTTTTTTAATTCCAACATTAAAGAATTAGCACCTGAATTATTTTTTGTAATATCATTATTTAGTGTTAACAAATCATTATCTTTTGCTACTTTTAACATATTAGCAAATTCTAAAAAAGAATAATTGTCATATATATTTTTATCATATTCATACCATATATCAAAAGCTGTTAAAGCACCATTTTCTAACACTTGCAAAGCTTTAGGACTATTAAATACACGATTATTTTTTTGATCATCTAATGAATGATGTAATCCACTATCTTGATAAATTTTAGATTGTAAATCAGCATCCATTTTATCACAGAAATAAGCAAATTTTGATTCATTGGATAAATGTTTATCAAAATCAAAAAGTAATTCTATTAATTCTTGTTTATCATGCAAAGAACCTAAAGCATCAATCATTGCTTCGTGTTCTATTTTTTCTTTTTGTTTAGGTGTTATTCCATCAAAAGGTGTTATATCTCCAATTAATGTTTCTCCAGTTTCATGAATAGCAAGAAGTTTTATAACTTCATCTATTTTTATATTTCTATCAGGATTTTTTTCTTCACTATAGCCAAATTCTGAATCCATTACTATTGCTAGTGAAATTGTACCTATAATATGTTCAGATACACTTTCTATTCTTTTAGAGTTTATATTCCAATGTTTACTATCCCATCCACTTCTAGTTTTATCTTTTAATCTAAAGTTAAGATAATAAAATTTAAAAATTTCTTCATATTTTAAATATTCTTCTTCATCTTTAGGATTCAAAATCTTAATACCTTCTTTTAATAAATCTTGATATTGTAAAGTATTTTCTTTTTCTCTAATTAATTTTGTTAAAGAATAATCTAACATTTTATATTTAAAAATAAGTTTAGATTCCTTTGTTTCTAATAAACATACTTCATCTATTTCTTCTTTATATTGTTTTCCTTTTTTTAAGTTATCACAAATAGAATAATCTGGATTTAATTTTTTAAAATTTTCTAATAACATCATTCTAAGTAATCTTCCAACGTTATTAGTTTCTTTAAATTCTGAATTTATTGCTACTGCTAAAATCATACTTCCAAAAATACTATCAGCAACACTATAATTATTAATTTCGTCATCTATTGTAGTTTTTAAATTATTTGCTAATACGTAAAATGTTAATGTATTTTTTATTTCTTCTAACTTTTCCATAATAATCTCCTTTTTTAAGTATATATTATACACTATATTTTGAGATTTGCATTATTTTTTAGATGTTTTAGTAATTAAAATTAATTATTTTTTATTTTAATTAATTTATTTTATAAATTTTCTTTTATTTCTGGAAATAAGTCATATAGATTATATCCTAATAAATCATCAAAATATTTTTTTAATTTGTATGTTTCTATAACATGATATTGTGTATTAGAATAGGCTCCTTTTCTAATAATTAAATCAATTAATCTTTTGTCAATTGTGAATACTTTATATTCATGAGGACACATTAAATCACAAAGATTAATTAATTTTTCTTCTATTGTATATTCATGATTTTTTATAAAATCTGTTAGAAATAGATTATCTTCTTTTTTTGGTCCACCTCCTGCTGTACAAGTAACATCATTATTTAGGTATGAATGAGTTAAGCATATATTAGCATATTCTAAATCATAACCCTTATTTTTTAAATATTCATACCCTCTCATAACATGACCCTTTGAGTAACCATTATATTTACCAATATCATGTAAATAACCTAGGGTAATTGTTTTATCTACATCTACATTTATTCCCTTTTCTTTTAATGCTTTAGCAATTACACCAGCTCTATCGCCAACTGATATACAGTGATCAACCCAACTATCATTTTCTGTTTTTTTTCTTTCGATTTCCAATAATTCTCTTGCTTCTTGACTAGTTAATTTCATAATTCATATTCCTTCATTTCACAATTTTTAAGTCCTCTATTTAAAAATTTCCCATCTTGCATTCCTATAAAATACCCATTAAATACTTTTGATACACCACTATGTGCAACTACTAAAACATTTTTGTAATCTTTTTGTTTTAATTCATCTAAAAAATTATAAACTCTATCAAAAAACAATTTTATATTTTCTGATGTACCATATTTTATAGTGGTATTATAATTCCAATATTCTTCTCTATTTGTTACTTCTAATGATTGTCCTGATAAATTACCAGGATTTCTCTCTTCTAATCTATTATCAATAATAATTTCTTTTTTTTCTATATTTATAATTTCAGCTGTATGTTTTGCTCTTATAAGTGGAGAACATATTACTACATCATAATTAATATTTTTTATTTTTAATTTTAATTCTTCAGCTTGTTTAATTCCCTTTTCTGTTAAATCTTCATCTTCATTATTATATTGTTTTAATGCATTATGAGGTACTTCTCCATGTCTAATTATATATACTTTCATTATACTTTTACCCTTCTATTAATTTCCTAATTTTTTAAATAAATCACTATATATTTTATCCCTATCTAATTTAGTAACAAAAGTAATTTTGTGTTTGTTATGTGTTAATTCGTATGAAGCATCATCTTTAACATTTGGACAACTTACTTCTTTTGTTTTAAACCAGTTTCGATTTACCATATAAGCAATTACTGAAATATCCCATATTACTCTTGATTTTTGTATACCATGGTATCCATCGTTATAAAATCTTTCAATTAAATAATTGCATAATTCTGATTTATTTCCTAGATTCTCTTTTAATTCTTCTATATCTATTCTTAAGTCGGATGCTACATTATTACGTGGTATTATAGTTATTTTTACTTTAGAATTTAATACTATTTTGACAGCTAAAACATCTTGCCTAAAATTATATTCAGGCTTACCTTTATACCCTAGTTCATCACCACCAAACCAAATAATTTCTATTCTATTTATTATTTTAGGTTCTTTTTTTATTGCTAAAGCAATATTAGTAATTGCACCAATTCCTAAGATATAAGTTTTATCATTTTTTAAAGCAACTTCTATAATTTTATTTACCGCATCATTTTTTTCATCATATCCGTTAACAATATAATCTGTTGATCCTTTAAAAACTTTATTATTTACCTCAAAATTCAACCAATTACATATTTTTAAAATTTCACTATAATTTAAATCCTGTACTTCATTTACCTTTACACCTATTTTAGGATGTGAATATGGTGCAGATGTAATAGCTTCAATATTAAACAATGATTGATTTTTTAACAAGTATGCAAGTGCAAATTGATCATCACATTCATTATATGTATCAGTATCTAAAATTACATTTATTTTTTCTTTTTTATAATCTTTTACATAATTATAAAATTCTTTTAAATTACTTACTCTTTGTATATTGGAATGTTTGTTATATTGTGTATCCATTAAAATTGTTGTTATTCCACTTGAAATCAAATCATTACATATACGAATGGAATCATCAATCATAATATCAATATTATTTTCTATACATTTGACGGATTTTGCATGACTATCATTTGCATCCGTTAAAATTATATTATCATAATAAATATTATTTTCATCAAGCCAATTTTTTGTCATTTTATATGGTTCTTTATATTGACCGTTATCTCTTCCTGAAATAATATAAATAAGGTTACCATCTTGATGAAGTTTATCTATATATTCTTTAGCACCTTTAATAACCTTTAGTTTTTTTGCTATTCTTTCTATATTATTTTTATAAAAACTGCTTTCTTCATCCAAAGTCCAATCAAACATACCTCTTCTTATATAATCAGCATTTAAATTTATAATTCCTGAATTTCTTAGTTCTTTATCATGTTTTAAATATTCATTTAATAATGTTTCATTAAAATTTGATATTACATTATCTATATCTATTCCTATTCTCATATAAAACCTCCATAATTATTATAATTAAATTATACATCAAAAAATAAATATTACCTAATTAGAATGTAAAGTTAATTTGTAAAATTATACATTTAAAATTTAGATTATTTGACATAAATTTTAGTAAAAAAAAGTATAAATTCTCCATGTCTCTTAAATTTTGGAATATAAAAAACTTCTAATATAAATAATTAGAAGTTAAATTTATTAATATTAAATTTTTTTCATTTCTTTTATTTTTTCTATTATTATTTCTGTTGTTGGTTTTTCTTTATTTAGTGCTAGTTTATCATAAGCATATGCCATTGCATATATATCACTTTCAACATCATTTTTAAGCCAAGAAGTCATCTCACTTTGTCCAGTTATTTCTTTCATTTTATCATTGAAAAAATATTTACCATCTTTTGAAATAGATTTTAAATTAAAATTTAAAGCTAATTGGTTAAATATTGAATCAATATTTTCACCATTTTGTAATCTTTGATAATAAAAGCTAGTTTGTTCTAAAAATAATTTTAATTCCTTTAATTTTTTATTATGTTCTTGTTTCTTAAACTTATTATATAAGTCAGTCATAGTAAATCTTTTATCATAACCATTATTTTTAGAAATAAAGTTAATAAAATCTAATAAGACTGTTGCACCATCTTTTTCATCAAATGGTTCTGTACATTCATTCATAAATTTATTTCTTAATACAGATTCTACAATACCATTATTAATATAATAAGCATAATGATTAGGTACGGCAGTTAAAACGCCTTGTGCATCAACTTCTAATACCTGTTTTTCTTTTTTATACAAATCAGTTGTATAAAGTGCAAAATCTACTCCACCTTGCATAGCTAAATAGTTAATTGAATCTACTAATACAGCATCTCTAACATTTTTATCAATTTTAGAAATTGTTTCTCTTTCACAAGATATATATTTTTTTGCATACTCTGTAAGATAAAAACAAAGACTAGATGTACTATAAGGAATAGTACCATTTTTAGTTTGATATTCTATAAATTCTTTTCCCATAAAAATCCCCCTTGAAATGTGTTTATTATAACATATTTTATTAAATTGTCAAATTGTAATATTATTATTTTTTCTTAACTTTAACACTTTTATTAGTTTCATTTATATCAAATTCACTCATATCTATTTGAGTTACATAACTAAAATAATTAACTCCAATTTCACTATCTTCGATATAATTATTTATAGTATAATTAGGTATTGCATCTAATATCTCTGATAATTTTTTATTACCGAATTTTTCAATACCAATAGTAATAATTAATGATAAATATTTATTTAAATTTGTATATGTTGTATTATATTTTTCTTCAGCATATTCTAAATATTTTTCTGGATTAAATTTCTTTTTTATATTATTTTCATAAAAATCATTTAATTCATTAATGTGATTATAGAAATTTTTAATATTTTTGATATATTCGTCGAAAGTTATATCTTGCTCTTCCATATTGTCAATCAAATCTTCAAATTCTTGTTCAATATTAAGTTTTTGAATTTCTATATTACGATCTAATTTTTGATATAAATAATCTAAGGTACTACTCATATCAATTTTATTTGATAATTCTATTTTTTCTACAATTTCCTTAGGATATAAACTTGAGAATACATTATCAAGTACCTTATCACTTAAAGCAAATCCTTTATTAATTAATGCATCAAATAATTCTTTATGGTGTTGATATATACACTCAAGATCCATTTTACCACCACCAAAAAAGCTACCACTATTTTTTAATCTTTCTTCTAAAACCGCATTTATATCATCATTACAAACATCTTCTTTAGGCATTTTAGTGATTAATTTTGCTGCTGCTTTTTCTAAATTACTTCTAGTTTCTACACGTTGTTTTTTAGCAAAACAAATTTCTCTTTCTGTATTAAAATTTTTCATTGCATAGTAAAGTGCTGTTTTATTATCATTATCTTTAAAAGATAAATCTAAATGATTTAATAAATAATTAAATAGATCCATTTCATAATCATCTAAATCATCTACTCTTATTTCTTTGTTTAATAAATGATGTAAAATATTTTTATTATTTTCATCAACTTGATTTATATCAAAACCAAGTGACATATAATATTCTAATGAGTCTACATCTTTACAATATGGTACTAAACAGATATTTTTTCTTTTTTCTTCTGGTATTTTAGCTAATAATTTTTTATTAAAGTAACTTGAGTTATAAATATTTCTTTTGTGTCTTTTTCCTATATTTAAATACATATCAAAAAATTTTAAATATAATTCATTATTTTTATCATATTTTTCAATTAAAGATAAAAATGAATTAATCATTTCTTTATTATCATCTAATCCAAAATAAAGATATGATTTAAATAATAAATCAAAATCAAATTGATAGTTATTTTGAACAGCAAATTTTGAATATTTCACAAATTTTTCAAAATCTCTAGTTGCAAAGGTAAAAACTATTAAATCATTATAGTTTACATTTTTTTTACACTCTGACTTGTCAAATATTAAATCAACTATTTTTATTCTATTTAATGCTTCTATTGAAATGTAATCTGTGTTTACTAAAATTTCATTTTGAGTACAAAGTGAATGTCCTTCAAAATTAATGTTAAAGCAATGGAGTGCTATTTCTTCTTTGCTGCTTATTTTAGTTGCGAATTCTAATGGAGATGATGTTCTAACATACTTAAGTGATTTAACTGAATCATCATCTTCTTTGGCCTTTTCTATATAATTTTTGTTGCTTCCATCAAGATCTATTGCTTTTGAACCAATAATAAAACCATGTACATCATAAATATTAATTTTATGATTTTTTAATTTTTTAATAAATTCTTCATCGTTTACCTTTAAATCAACATCTGCACCATTATCAATTAAAAACTTAACCATTTCATAATCATTATTTAAAATAGCAGTTTTTAATGGTGTTAGTTCACCAAGAATAGCTTCATCTGTTAAATAATTTATATTTGCTCCTTTTTCTAAAAAGAATTTTACTATGTCTATATCACCTGTTGCTACTGCATCTTTTAAATACAAATTTATATTGTAAATATATTTCATAGAATTTTTGATTAATTTTAAATCTTTAGTAGAAATTACTTTAGAAAATACACTTTCATTATGAACATTTTCTATAGTATATCCTACATAATATGGTTGCATTAATCTTTCAATATCTTCTTCTGGTAGTTGTAACATTGATTTTACAAACACTGATTTTATTTTATCATTATAATCATCTTTTATTATTCTATTAAAATAGTTTCTTAAATAAAAATCTTTACGATTTTCAGCATTTTCATTTATAAATTTTTTTATTTCATCTAAATTCATAAATAAATCCAATAATTTTTTATCTTTTTTTTCCTCCATTAATCATTCCTCCAATAAATATTGTTTAATATTATATAATATTTTTTATATTTAAACAAGCTTAATCTATTTATTAAATTTAAAAAACTATGAAAATCATAGTTTCTCCATTTTTTCTGGAAGTTTTCTTCCAATCATATCAATATTTTTTAATTGTTCTATTTTATTACTCATCATAATACTTCCATGTCCAACTAGATTAATTAAATAAAAATCCTTATTTAAATCATTATTATAGTAATTTTTTAACACATCTACTATTTCTTTTACTTCTTCTACAGCACCACAAGGTAAGGCATTTTTTGTAAAGGGAGCATTTTTTATATAACAATGTGAATGAATCATATAA
This sequence comes from uncultured Bacilli bacterium, assembly GCA_934167935.1. The sequence continues at coordinate 54,583 of CAKPMH010000003.1, read as the reverse complement.
TTTATATTTGGTAATAAACTATATAATCTAAATTGTATAGGCGTATCCACTGATGGTTTATTATCACCACAATAATATATTTTTTCATTTTCTAAATATACAGGTACAAATTCATTGATACCAATAAATTCTTTATTAACATTTCTTTTACTTACAAATATATATTTTCCCTCTTTAAAAGATGGAAATCCTTTAGGACATCTAAATGATGCATTTCCTAAAAATCTTTTAACATCTTTTTTTTGAACCATCTCTTTTGCAAACACATACGCATAATTTTTTACAATACTTAAAAAATCATTTTTTATAGGAATTACTGGATTATCATTTGATTTATATATTTGGTTTAAATCACTTTTGAAAAAAGTAGATATATTTTCAAAATTCTCCTCTGATTTAATAGTTTTTTCTCTTGTAATATTTTTAATTATTTTAAGTCTATCAAGTATAGCTTTTGCACATTTTTCTATATCTAATCCATCATACCATTCATTACCTAGTGGATCAAACAATCTCATATTATACTTATTTTCCTTTTTGCTAAATTCTACTGTTAAATTAGATTTAAGTTTAAATGATCTTTCAAGTAAATCTTGAATAGAATATTTATTATCTATATTTCTTTTTGATGAAATAAGCATTGTTTTATAATTAATCTCTTTAACATTTCTAACTTTAGGTAAGTCATTTGATACATTAGCCCACCAAATAACTATGTCATAATTAATACAAGATTCTAAAATTTTATTTAAATCATTATAGTTTCCTCCATTATAAACTAAGGTATTTGGTATATACTTTGCAAATTCATCAACTATTTTAGATTTTTTACCTCCATTTAAATCCCATGTCCCACCAACAAATAAAATTTTATTTTCCATAATTAATTCTCCTTACTAATTTTTTTGCTATATCATCTTTACTATAAGCTTCTTCTATTTTATTATCCTTATCAATAATATATCCAATATGATTACCGTTTCTAATATTTTTTAAATCATTAGCAACTACTAAATCACAATTATTTTTATCTCTTAAGTTTTTAGCTACTTCTATTAACTCCTCTTTTGATACCCCATCTAATAATTTAAATCCAACTAGGTATGTTGAAGGACTTATTTTTTTAATATTAGATATTATTTTAGGAGTTGGCTTAAGTACAACTACTAAATCACTTTCATATGAAGAAATTTTGCTTCCACTAATAACATCTATATTTTTAAATGCTTCATCTAAATTATCATTTTCTTTAATACTTTTTTTTATCATTTCAGTTGTAGTTACATAATCAGTCATATAATCAGATACTGCCATTGAATGAATAAAATAATCTATATGCTCATATTTAAGTAAATCTTCAACAGTATTTTTTAATTCAATAGTGTCATCTATTTCTATAACTTTAATTCTATCATCTATTACTCTTAATGAATTTTTAGAGCATATATAATATACAATTACATCATTATTTTCTTTTAATAAATTATTTAGAATTATCATTCCAAGTTTACCAGTTGAGGAATTAGTGATTTTTCTAACATTATCAATTTTTTCACTTGTTCCTCCTGCTGTTACAATTATTTTTTTCATATTATTTTCTCTCCTTTACTAAAGTTTTTACATAGTTAATTATTTCTTCATTTTTAGGAAGTTTTCCTTTTGCTTCATATCCACAAGCAAGGTGTCCAATTGATGGTTCAATAAATTTATAACCATATAATTTTAATTTTTTTATATTATCTTGAACAATAGGATTTTCATACATTCCATTATTCATAGCGGGTGCGAATATTACAGGAGCTTTTGTTGCCATAATAGTTGTAGATAACATATCATCAGCAATTCCACTTGCAACCTTTCCAATTATATTAGCAGTAGCTGGAACTACCAAAAATAAATCTGCAGATCTTGCTAAACTAATGTGTTTTACATCAACATAATCTGGTATTTCAAACATATCAGTTACTACCTTATTTTTAGATAAAGTTTCAATTGTCAAAGGTGTAATAAACTCACATGCATTCTTTGTCATAATTACATTGACATTTGCTCCTTCACTTTTTAAATAACTAATAATTCCACATGCTTTATAAGCTGCAATTCCCCCTGTTATTCCAACAACAATATTTAAATTTTCAAACATATTATTCCTTCCTTTCACTTTTATTTTATTATGATTTTATTGATAAGTAAAATATATTTATGTTATAATATTTATAAGGAGGGCTTATAATGAATATTGATTTAGAATTATACAAAGTTTTTTATATTGTTGCAAAAAATAAACATATGACTAAAGCTAGTCAAGAATTACATATATCTCAACCAGCTATTTCTCAGTCAATTAAAAAGTTAGAAGATCAACTTGGTGGTACTTTATTTTTAAGAAGCAATAAAGGGATGGAATTAACAAATGAAGGTAAAATGTTTTATGAATATGTTAAAGGTGCTCTTGAACTTATTAATAATGCCGAAAATGAATTTACTTCATTTAAAGACTTATCAAAAGGTGAAATCAAAATAGGATGTTCTACTACTTTAACTAAATTAATTTTAATAAATGCCTTAAAGGATTTTCATCTTAATTATCCTAATATAAACATTAATATTACAAATGATTTAACTAATAATTTAATAAATGATTTGAAATTAGGTAAATTAGATTTTGTCATATTTAATGAAAGTAATATTAAAGAAACTAATTTAAATTTAGAAAAAATAAAAGAATTAAAACAAGGATTTATTTATAATCCAGAATTTTATAAAGATAATATCAATAATTTTTCAGATTTAAATAATATTCCTCTTATTTTACAAAAAAAAGAATCTAACAGTAGAAAATTATTAGATTATATTGCACTTTTAAATAACGTTGTATTAATGCCTAAAATGGAAGTTGTAAGTCAAGAACTTATTACATCATTTGCAAGTATTGGTTTAGGTGTTGGTTTTTCAATTATTGATTTAGCTAAAAATCATAAGAATTTAAAAGAATTAAAAATTAACAAAAAAATACCAAATATAAATATATATTTGGCAACTAATAAGTCTATTTCATTAACATTTGCAAGTAAAATGTTTATAAATTTTTTAAAAAGATAATATTATCTTTTTTTAATTATTTTCTTTTAGATATTCATAAATATATTTTCCTAAAAATCCTACTAATTTTTTATTTTTTGATTTAAAAGTTGAAATACCAATATAAAATACTTATCGTTAATTTTCATTACTCCAATATCATGATTTAAATAATCTAACGATCTGTTTCATGTGCATATTTAGCTTGATAGATATATCTCATAACTTGATCTTGACATCGTTGATTAAAGTATTTCAATAGCTTTATTATATAAATCATCATTTAAAATTTCTTTATTAAATAATTTAGTAAATACTTTTAACATGTCTTCTTGACTTGTATAATTATAAGTCTTTATTTAACTAAAATCCAATTTTGATAATAATTTACTTTTGTATTACAGTAATCACATTTACCTTTTGTTATATCAATTGCAGAACCACAATTATGACATTTAATTAAATTTGCTCCTGCCTTTAATTTTAAACTATTATCACATATTTTTTTCATTGTATATTTAGTATTAATTGTTTTAGTTTTAATTTTATTATTTATATAATAGATAATTCTTACATTTGCTTTTATATCAACATATAAATAGTCATTTTTATAATATTCTTTAAAACTGTTAAAATCTAAAATGTCATAGTCAATAATATTATCTTTCTTATAATAATAATTTCTTATTTCATAATTTAAATTATTAAAAAATGTTTTTTTATCTATTTTTGTTCTATTCCAAAAATCTATTTGTTTTTTATTTTCTCTATCTTTATATAATTTTATTGGATATAAAACTATATATCCATCTATTATATAGAAAAAATAATATAATATAAGAGCTATAATTAAACCATATATTAGTATTTTTAATACATCAAAATTATTAAATGTTCTTGATGTCATTTTAATATAAAAATATGAAATAGTAAAACTGATAATTATATCTATTAACGCTGTAATTATTTTATATATATTACTTTTTAATACTCTATCATAATGATATTTACTTCCTAAATCTTTAATAGAATAATCTATATTATATTTTGTTTTACAATAGGGGCATCCATCTATAAATTTATCTAAGCTTTCTTCCATTCCACAGTTTGGACACTCAAATTGCCTATTTTCTATATCTTTATTTATAAAAGTGTATTCAATTCTTGAATCAAATAATTTTTCTTTATGTAATAACTTATTTGATTGATAATATTCTTTTTCACATATTATTCCTGATTTTATATCATCATTATAACTATTGTCAGTATTACGTTCTAATATATTATTAGAAACAATATATTTTGTTTTAATATTTATGTTATTTTTTCTTAATTTTTCTTGTTGTGATATATCTGTTATTAAAGGCATTTTATCACATCCTATCAGTTATTATTGTTATTATTATTATTATTGTTATTATTATTGTTATTTGATGAAGAGCCTCCAGAATATCCACTACTACTTGATGGTGTATAATGTGGTATAATTTTAAATCTAGAATTACTTACAATAAGGCCATCTACTGTGTCTACTAAAAGTTTTGTTGTAATTACCTTAGTATCATTTAAATTAGGTGCTTTTAAAACTATTGAACTAGTATTACAATTTAATACGCCATTTTTGTTTTCTTCTAAGAATTTATATATTTCATCAATTTCTTCTTTTGTTAAATTATAATATTTTGTTAAATTAATACATCTTTTTTTTCTTATTAATTCTTCATATGTTAATGGTTCATTATTCATTTTTAAACTCCTTTTCTATATAATAAAATTCTATATTTTGAAATGGTAAATTTATTGCTTGGATATGATAATAAGCATTATTTTTTTGTTTTAAATAATGGTAATCTCTAATTGATGATGTTGTAAAAAAGATATTGTTTGGTGATGAGTTTGAATATTCACTTTTAAATTCTTTTATAAAATTACTTATATCATATTTATAATAATTTCCTTTAATATTTTTATCTAATACGCCTTTATAGATCTGTTTAGTTGCTACATGTCTTTGTTTTAATCTATTTTCATCACCATATGTTACTAAATTTCCTGTAAGTAATATTATATAAAGTGAATTATTTTCTGCATAATCACATACTTCATTTATTAAATTTTTTTTCATATATATTTCTACTTTTGAATTTTCTGTTATATATATAATATCTCTTGTTTTTTTGATAATTTGTGATTCTAGTTTATATTCTATATCATCTATTTTAAGTACAAATGAATTACTATCATATATATATTTTAATTTTGAATCTTTTTCTATTATTTCTTCTAAACTAGGATAATTATTTATATTTTTATTTTCAGGTATATATTTATCTATCTCTTCAAGACGCATTTTAGAAACATATTTATAAACAAATTCATCATTATATTCATCTTTTTCTAAATTTCTATCTTTATATAATTGTTTTTGTAACATACATGTATAACTTTTATTTTGTTTATATATATTTTTTACAAATGGACATCCTGTTTTACAAAGATATAAATAACCGCATTTTGTACATTCATCATTTAAAGGTTCCTTATTATGATTTATAAATATTTTTTGGTAAGCTGTTGAAAGTATTTTATCAACTTCATCATTATATATATTTCCATAATAATAATCTTTATTTTTTTGACCTCTTACACATGAATATATATCACCATTTTTCTCAAGCAAGAAAAATTTTTCTCCACAATTATCACAATTTGTACAATAACCAGGTCCAAATTCATCAAACCAAGGGCCATTAACACCGTAATCTAAATCAGTTTTATCAAATTCTTCATGCATTTTTTTATAAAATTTTAATTGTTCTTTTTCTGTCATGTGATGTAAAATTCCATTTGAATTATAGTCAAAACCAATCATAAAATTAAAATTATTCATATCAAGGCAGGTGTTTTTATGTAAATATTTAATATCTTCTATTATTTCATCCAAATAATTTAAATGTTCTTTAAATATAGTTGCCGATACCTTTTTTTTATTAGGTATATCTTCCATTAATTTTATATTTTCTAATATTTTATTAAGTGTTTTTTGATTTCCTTTTGTTACTCTATATAAATCATGCAATAAAAATGGTAAATCAAGACTTCCAGATACTGATACATTATATTTTTTTATTGTTTCTATATGTTTATCTATACCATATAAATTTGTTTTTATATGAGGCGATCCTACTTTAAAACCTGCTTCTTTTATTGCTCTTTCATTTTCATTATAGTAATCATATATATATTTTATTATTGCTTCAAAATCTATTTTAGATAATGTTGTGACTTCCCCACCATGAAGTGATATATTAAAGGGAATTACATTTGCATTTTTAAATTTTTCTACTGCATATTTTAATGTATCAAGAGGATTTATATCTTTAAATTCATCTTTTGTATTTTCTTCTAAATAACAGTATTTACATGCCATATTGCATGATAATGTTGGAACATATAAAAGATGAATAAACTTCTTTTCTTCCATATTAATACCATCCATATTTTTCTACAGTAGTTGGGCTTTCTTTAAATGCTCTTTCATTTACATATGTTTCGCTTGGAATTTTTATCTTTTTTAAATTATAACATCTTCTAAATGCTGATGATCCTATTTCTGTTAAATTACTATGCATTGTTATATTAACGCTTTCTAATTTTTCATTTAAATAGAATGCATGGCCACCTATTCTAGTTACACTATCTGGTATATCGATTGTTTTAAGTGATGTACAATTTTCAAATGTATTTCCTCTTATTTGTATTAAACTTTCTGATAATTTCACATTTTCTAAGGATATTGCATTAAAAAATGTTTCTCCTCCCATATATATTAAAGTATCTGGTAATTCAATACTTTTTAATGAAAAGTTATTATAAAAAGCTCCACCTCCTAAATATTTTAAATTTTTAGGAAGATTTATTGTTTTTAAAAGAAAATTATTTTTAAATGCTTGTCCTCTTATTTCTGTTATTGTATCTGGTAATTTAACTTCTCTAAGTAAATACATATTTTTAAATACTTTTCCTCTTATACCAACAACTTTCTCGCCTTTATATGTTTCATTTATTTTTACTTTACTAAAATTTGTTAAACCAAATGCATAAAATCTAACTGTATATCCATCGCTACTTTTTTCATATATAACTTTAGGATTTAAAAATATTATAAGTGGTAGCGTAATACTTATTAAAAATGTTATTTTTTTAAATTTTTTTAAATCATTTCTAACAAAGCTATTTTTTGTATTCATAATAATATTAGATATTTTTTCATTTGGTCTTGCTTTTATTTCTTTTTTTAAATATTTAATTAAATTGTATTTTTTTGTTACATTATAAAATATTAATAATATTATTAGACCTAATATATAATATAATATACTTAAATGAAAAAATATGGATGATATATATATGAATAGTAAAATAGAAAAAATAACATTAAGAAATTTTTTTCTTTTTAATGCTTCCATAGGTAGATAATCTTGATTTAAATTTACATTAGCTTTTTTTAATTCTCTTTTTATGACTTCTTCTAATAATAATTCATCTGAATTATTATATATTGGATCAAAATCCGCTGGTTTTACAAAATTTGTTTTATTTTCCATAACTTCACCTTCTAATTAAAATTTTTTATATTTATACTACTATTTATAATTCTCTTTAATATATTTTATCACAATTTATATATTTTTTTAACTTATTCTATAATGGGCAACTATTTTTTTATTTTTTAATATTTCTTCCTCATAATATCTTTGATATTTTCTTTCATGATGAATTACAAATGGTATTCCATCTTTATTTCTCTTATCTGATATAATTCCTATATGATTTTTAAAAATTACAATATCTCCGCCCTGCCATTCATTTATTTTTTTTATATTTGTTGTTAATGATATAGCATTATTTTTAAAATATATTTTTAAATTTTTAACTCTTCTAAAATCTATATTTTCATCTATATTATCAATATTATAAATTTTTTTATTTTTTTTAATATCTTCATTTACTAATTTTTTTAAATCATATCCGGCATTTTTTAAGCTAAATGCCACTACATCTGTACATACTCCATATGAATCATTAGGATAACCAGAACTATAGTATTTGCTTTTATATTTTGGTTTCGATTTTATATACTTTTTGGCATTTATTAATATATCTGTTTGATCATCAATTGAATCATTATCTTTATCTGTTTTGCTTTTATAAGTTTTTATATTAAAATGATTACTAGTATATTTTTTATGTGGAATATAATTAAATATATATAGAATATATAATAAAAAAATTATAAATATGATAGATATTATAATTAAGATTTTTTTCATAAACACTCCTCACATAATAAGTATAGCATAAAAAAATTATAAATAAACATAGGCAATAAAAAAACTAAAAAATTTTTTTAATGGTGCATATTTTAAAATTAAAAATTTCAGTTTTTTTATTACCAACTTTAATATCAAAAAATAGGTGTTTTTTGTATGACATTTTCCATTTTTGAAACATATTTTTCTAAAAATAAGAATTTAAATTTTATTTAATGTAAAATAAAAGACTACTTTTTCTATAGTCGCCTAAAATAGTTAGTTTTTTTAATAAAATTATATATTTTTATTTTATAAATTTATTTTGTATTTTTATATATATTATTAGATAAAATATAGAAAATAAGAATCCCGCTAAAACATCACTTGTATAATGAACACCTAAATAAATTCTACTAATTCCTATTACTAATATTAATAAAATTAGAGCTATCATTAATAAATATTTTATTTTTTTATTTTTTACATATTTATATATTAAATATATCAAATATCCATAGAAAGCCATACTTATCATTGAATGTCCTGATGGAAAACTATATCCAAATTCATTTATAATTCTATTATCTATAGGTCTTGGTCTATGTAATATAATTTTTAATAATTGATTTATAAGTGTTATTGTTACTAAATTGATTGCAACTGAAAAACCTATTTTTTTATTTTTTATTGTAATAATAAGGATAATTGTTAGTATAATTAAAAATATTCCTCCACCAAAATTTGTAATAAATTTTACTATAGGTGTTATAGAGTTATTTATTAAATATTTAGATATTATTTTATATCCTAAAATATCACCTTTCATGATATCTTTATTTACAACATCTTCTAATAATGCTAAAAATAAAATTAAACAAGTTATTCCTATTATCCATTTATACTTATTTTTCATTTCATCACCTTTTTTATTATAACTTTTAATAATTTTAAATACAATAAAATTTATATATAAAAAAGGCATTACTTTGCCTTTACTATTTCAATTATATTATTAGCGGTCATATCAACACCATATTTATCTACATTTATCATTAAATCGTAGTTTTCTATATTTTTCCATTCTCTATCTGTATAAAATTTATAATGTTTACTTCTTTCTTTATTTATTTTGTTTATTTCTTTTAAAGCATTTTTATTATTTAATCCATAATATTTAATTGCTCTTTTTTCCTTTGATTTTTGATCACTATATAAAAATATTTTTAATACATCTTTATTATCTTTAAGAATAAAATCGGCACATCTTCCTACTATTACACATGATTCTTTTGATAATTTTTCTATGACCTTTTTTTCTGCTATAAATAATCTATCATCATTATTTAAGTATCCTTTATTTTCTTTATTTTTTTCTATTTTTTCTATATATTTTTCACCTAAACCAGATTCTTTTGCTGCTAATTGTATTATTTCTTTATCATAAAATGGAATATTCAATTTGTTTGCTACTAATTTTCCAACAAATCTTCCTCCTGATGCGTATTCTCTTGATATTGTAATAACAATATGTTTACCATTATAATTTACATCTTTGTTTTCTACAAATATTTCATCTTTTTTATTTATATTATCTAAATTTTTATATTCTGATTTTAAAATAAATATAGTAATTATAAAACATATTATATCTGATATACATCCTGCATATAATACTCCATATATTCCTTTATCAAATACTATACTTAATAATAATGATATTGGTATTAATAATATTATTTGTCTTATAAAAGTTACTGCAGTTGATTTAACAACATGTCCTAAAGATTGAATTACTATACTTGTTGTCATTTCAAGTGCATTAAGTGCTATTACAAGTAAAAATGAGTGACACATTAATTCAGCAAATTCCATAAATAAATTATATGATGGATCATTTACTGATATAAATATTCCTGCTAATTGTTTTGGAAATAACAAAAATATTAAATTAAATATTATTCCTATAATAAAGTTAATTTTTAAGACTTTTTTTATTGTTTCCTTTACTCTATCTATATTTTGGGCACCATAATTAAAGCCCATAATTGGTTGTGATCCTATTGATATACCTAGTACTGTTGATATATATAAACTATTTATTTTTGATATTACCCCATATACAGACAATGGTATATCTGAACCAAATTTTGTGTTTGCTCCTAATCTTGTCATTATATTATTCATAAATACAAATAATATTAATATTATTGCTTGTGTTATAAATGAAGATAATCCAAGTGCTAATATTTTAAATACTTTTTTATCTAGTTTAAAATCTTCTTTTGTTAATTTCACAGATTTTATTTTTTTGATATATAAAACAGCTATTATAAAAGAAACTATTTGTCCTATAACAGTTGCTATTGCTCCACCTTCTACACCTTTTTTTAATACAAAAATAAAGATTGGATCTAATATTATATTTATTATAGCTCCTATAACTAACATAATCATTGAATATCTTGGTGATCCATCTGCTCTAATTATCGATGATAATGATGAATATGTTATCATAAATGGTGCACCTATTATTATTATTTTTCCATAGTCTATAGCATATTTATATACATTATCTGTACATCCAAATAAATAAACTAATTTAGGTAGTAAAATATATGATATTAAACTTACTAAAATAGAAACTATTATAGATAATGTTATAGCTTGTCCTATGCTTTTTTTTGCGTCTTCTCTTTCATTTGCCCCTAATTTAAGTGATAAATTAGCTGCTGCTCCATTTCCTATTAATCCAGCTATTGCATTAAATATAATTACTAAAGGGAATATAACATTTGTTGCTGCATTACCAAGTGTACCTACTCCTTTACCTATAAATATTTGATCTACAATATTATAAATTGAATTTATAAGCATACTTATTACACAAGGAAGTGCAAAGGCTAATAATAATTTATTAATTTTTTCTTTTCCTAAATTTAATTCTTTCATACATCCTCCTTAAAACGACTTATTAATTGTAACATAAAAAATTTTTTTGTGTAAGTTTTTTTTATTAATTAACTAAAATATTTATTAATACGAGATTAATAAATATGATGATATATGAAAATTAAAGAGATTTCAGAAATTAAAAATTTTATGGATTTATATTCAATGGGAGATTATACTATTGAACAATGACTTTTTTTTATTAGTCAAGAAAGAGTTATAAATGACAAAATTAAAAAATTTAAATATTGATGATATGTCTGATGATATTAAAAAATTATATAAAGAAACTCACTAATAAGTGAGTTTTAATTTATTATTTCATTTAAAATTAATTGATATTTATCAAATCTTTTTTCAACTTTACATTTTATAACTATTATATCTCCTACTTTTAAATTTGGATATTTTTTTAATACTTTAGGGAATACAACAAGTTCTGCTTGCTCAAATTCATCACTACAATCAATGAAACACATTTCTTCTTTATTTTTTGTTTCTATTTTTTTTATTTTATCTATCATAACGGCTGTTTCAATTATTCTATTGAAATAATTTTTTATTTCATTTAAATCTACTATATTTTTATATTTTGCTTTATATTCAGTTACAGGATGATTACTTAAATAAAATCCTATTTTATTAAATGATCTTTCAATTAGTTCTAATTCACTATATTCACTATATTCTATTAAATTTGGTTTTATAGCATATTCTCCTAATTCTTTATATAAATCTGTATAATTTATAATTAAATCTAAATTTTCTATTAATGTTTTATGATTTATATTAAATGAATCAAAACATCCTACATCTATTAATGTTATAATTACTTCTTTATTTACTTGTTTATCATATACTCTACCTACAAAATCAAATATATCGATGTATTTTTTTTCTTTTCTTGTTTCTACTATTTTTTTTATTATATTTTCTCCTACTTCCTTTATACAAGAAAATGGGAAACGAAGACCATCCGCTTCTATTTTATAATATTTTTCACTTTTATTAATATCAGGATTTAGTATTTTTATATCGTTCATTTTAGCTTCATATATATAGTCTTTTGTTATAATAGTTCCTATTACATTATCAAGTAAATTTTTCATGAAATATTTTTTATAATTTGCTTTTAAATAAGCCATTTTATATGAAATCATTGAATATGCTACTGAATGAGATCTATTAAATCCATATGATGCAAATTTTAAAATCATTGCAAATATTTCATTTGCTGTTTTTTCATCATATCCATTCTTTATACAACCATTTATAAATTTTAATTTTTCATTCAGTAAAACATCTTCCTTTTTTTTACTCATAGCTCTTCTAAGTAAATCTGCTTCTTGCATAGTATATGAAGCCATTACATTTGATATTTTCATTATTTGTTCTTGATATATAATAATTCCATATGTTGATTTTAAAATCTTTTCTATTTTTTCATCTATATATTCTATCTTTTCTAAGTTATTTTTTCTTCTTATGAAGTTATCTATATTTGCCATTGGTCCTGGTCTATAAAGAGCTAACGCATTTGATAAATCTTCTATATTATCTGGTTTTAATTTTTTTAAGAAATTTTTCATTCCTTCTGATTCAAATTGAAATATTCCTGTTGTATTTCCTTCTTTAAATATTTCATATGTTTTAGAATCATTTAAAGGTATTTTATTAAAATCTACATTTATATTATCTTTTTTTAAATCTTCTAAAATGTTTGTTATTATTGTTAAATTTTTAAGTGCTAAAAAGTCCATTTTTAGTAGTCCTATATCTTCAAGATAATTACTTGTAAAACATGTCATATACATATTTTCATGTTTTATAATTGGTAATACTGTATCAAGGTCTTTATTTGATATTATTATACCTGCTGGATGTATACTTGTATGTCTTTTTAATCCTTCTAATTTTAATGCGACTTTTACCAATTCATTAATATTTTTATTAGTGTCTATTATATTTTGAATTTTTGGACTTTTTATATTTTCTTTTAAACTTATTTTTGAATCAATTAGTTTAGTAAATGAATCTAATTCTTTTATATCAATATTCATTACTCTTCCAACATCTCTAATTGCCTGACGTGCTGCAAGTGTTCCAAATGTCACTATAGTTGCCACTTTTTTTATACCATATTTTTCTACACAATAGTTTATCACTTCTTCTCTTCTATTGTATTCAAAATCTATGTCTATATCTGGCATTGTTATTCTATCTTTATTTAAAAATCTTTCAAATAATAAATTATATTTTATTGGATCTATTTCGGTTATTTCAAGTACATATGCTACTAAACTTCCTGCAGCACTTCCTCTTCCTGGTCCAACCAATATATTTTGTTTTTTTGCATATTTAACATAATCCATTACTACTAAAAAGTAATTACAAAAGCCCATTTCTTTTATTACTTCTAGTTCATGTTTTATTCTTTCTATATATATTAAACTTACCTTTTCTCCAAATCTTTTTTTGAGTCCTATTCTACACATTTCTTTTAAATATGTATAATCTGTATAATTTTCTTCTACCTTATATATTGGTAATAAATCTTTTCTTTTTTCTAATACTATATTTACGCTATCATATATTTTTTTATAGTTTTCTAAATTTTCTTTTATTTCTAAATTAAGATAATTATATTCTTCTACATTTACTTCATTAATTGTTACACCATTTTTTATTCCTTTTAAATATAAATAATATATTTTATCGTTTTTGTTTAAATAAAGTATTTCATTTAAATAAATTTTATTAGTATATTTTATATTATTAAATTCATTTATATTTTTATATCCAATAAAGATATCTTTAAATATTTCACTTAAATTTGAATATAATTCTAACGAATTATATGGTAATATACATATTAAATCATTATTATATTTTTTTATTAATTCTATATTTTTTTCTTCTTCATTTATTTTTATTAAATTTTTATATCCATTTATATTTTTGGCATATAAAATTATTTTTAATTTATTTATTTCTATTTCTAATCCTATTATAGGCTTTATATTATTTTTAGTACATTCTAAATAAAATTCATATGCACCATATAGATTATTATCTGTTATAGTTAATGCTTTTATATTGTTTGCTTTAGCAAATTCTACTAACTCTTTAATTTTAATTGTACTATCTAAAAGAGAATATTCTGTTTTTATATATAGTGGAATATAAAACATAACTATCACATCCTTATCTTTATTTTACTATAAATTGTTATTATTAACAATTGTTTTTATTTATATTACTTTAAAGAAAAAAGTCTATTTCTAGACTTTTACATTTTTTCAAATTTTTGATATATATAATTTCCATCTATTAGTTTAAATGTAAATTTATATGTTGTAAATTTATCTAAGTTTTGTTTGATATAATTTGTTGTTAAAAAAATTCTATCACTATTAGATTTTTTTGTAACAGGCGTTGGTAATTTATCAATATTTAACTGTCCATTAGAAATTGTTGCTTTTGCATAATCATAAATTGCTGAATCATCATCATCATCTATATATACTTTTAAATAAGTATATAATTCATCACCTTTTTTCTCTGCTTTATAAAGAAGATAACCTGTTGATATTTCTCTTCCATATCCGCTACCGAAAGCATCATAAACATATGCATCAATACTAGAAACATATTTATAATTTCCAATTGTATCTGAAAGTTTTACATCTTTATTAAAAATTGTTTTTAAATTATTTTTTACCTTTATTGCTGGAATTCCATCAACATAATCACCATACTTATCTTTGAATTCTTCATATGATTCATATAATTTAAAGTTTTTAGCTATTTCTTCTGTATTTTTATACCTATTTGTATTTAAAGTAAATATAGCAATCTCTTGCATAAAATCTTCAGAAATATTATCTATGGTATAATTCTTATCCAATAATTCATAGTTAAGTAAATTATGGTACATTAATCTATCTACTAGCATTTCATAATCTTCTTCATTTACTTCCATCAATTCATCTTTTTTATCTTCATTTTCTGTTATTTTATTATCATTAGTCTTATCACTATTATTTAATTTATCTATTACTATAATACTTGCTAAACCTATTACTACTAATACTAAAAATACAATTAGTATTATTAACCCCTTATTATTTTTCTTTTCCATATATACACCCTTTCTATATTAATAGTATACTTATATATTTTCTTTGTCAATTTATATTTTGGTTATTTATATTTCTTTACACTTTTAGACTATATAATATATATTGAATCTTAATATAAAAAGTAATAAACGATATGTCTATTACTTTATTTCATTTCCACATGTAGGACAATATTTTACATCATTATTGATTTGAGTTCCACAAGCAGAACAACATTTATTACTTATATTTATATTGTTATTAGTATTATTTATATCGTTATCTTTTATAATACCATTCTTACTTACTTGTACTGAATCATCATATACATAATCTTTAGAGAACGCTAATATTAAATATAAAATAGTTGGTAATAATGTCATTAAGATTGCAAAACCTGTACCCTTATGAAATTTTTTAACGATGTTGTAATTACATTGAAATGTTACAAACAATGTTACTAAGCTTATTATTACTGTCATATTTTTTTCATTAAACAATAATATTGGTGGTAATAGTGCTATTAAGAACCACCACCAATTTAGCTTAGCTATTTCAACTATTTTTATCCATGATGCATAAAAAGGTATTATTGATTCCCAACCTTTTCTTCCACATTTTTTGTATAGCTTCCAACTTGCTATTATTTGTGTGATACCTATTATTAGGGCTATTATAATAATTATTACTGCAAATCCCCATGCTACTGTAAAAAAACTATCTGTTTGTTTTGTTGCCAACTCTTCTTGTACCATTAGTCCACTTTTTTTATCATATATAGTATATCATAGAAGTCATATATTTCAAAAAATATTTTAAAGAAAAAAATTTTTTAACTTTTTCTTTATAACATTTTTACAGAAATTTCATAATTTTGTAACAATTTACTCATAAACATTTGACTTATTTCTTAAAATATAGTAAAATTATAAAGCATGGAACAAAAAATCTATATATAGGAGGTAAATTATGGCTAGAAAAGCAACTGAAAAAAAACCTTTATTTGGTAATAGAAGATCACATTCTCTTAGAGCTACTAAACATGCTCAAAAACTTAATTTACAACAAGTAACTCTTGAAAATGGGCAAAAAGTTAGATTAACTGCTAGAGAAATTAGAAATTTAAAAAAAGCAAGCAAAAGTGTGGATAACGAAGTTATAGATACTGAAGTTGCTGCATAATAAAAGACTAGTTCTTTTTTTTTTGCTTTTTCATAATATATATTAGTGATGTTATGAAGAAGTATGTTTTAATTATTGTTTTTATCTTACTATCTACTGGGTGTAAAGATAAATTTTATGAAAATATTAAGGATATTAAAAATCCAAATGATATATTAGTTTTAGTGAATAAAAATAATAAATTACCCAATGATTTTATTCCAAATGATTTAGTAAAATTAGATTTAAAATATTCAAATAATGAAAAATATTTAAAAGAAGAAGTAGCTAATGCTTTTTATAAACTAAGTTCTGATGCTAAATTAAAAGGCTTTAGAATTATTGCCTCATCTGCTTATAGAAGCTATACTTATCAAGAAGAATTATTTAATTATTATGTTAGTGAAAAAGGAATGGATTATGCATTAAATTGTAGTGCTAAACCTGGACATTCTGAACATCAAACAGGTCTTGCTGTTGATGTTGAAGGTTCAAATTTTGATTATGACCTATTTGAAGAATCTAAGGAATTTGATTGGATGAAAAATAATGCTTATAAATATGGTTTTATATTAAGATATCCTAAAGGTAAAGAAAAAATTACTGGTTTTAAATATGAACCTTGGCATTATAGATATGTTGGTACTAAAGATGCAAAATATATCTATAAACATAATTTAACCTTAGAAGAATATCTTAGTATTGCAAAATAAAAAAATTATGCTATAATAAGCTTCGGTGATTTTATGAAAGATATTATTTATACTGATATTCAAACATGTATAAAAAATGGAATTGATATAAAAGATATTTTAAACAATATAAAAGAAATCATGAAAATAGAATATCCTGATTATATTGATTGGTTTAATAATAAAGTTATACCTGGTATATACACTAATGAAAGAAATATTATATTAATATACAAAAATAATAATTTAATTGGATTTGTTAATTTAAAGAAAACAAAAAAAGAAAGAAAATTATCAAATCTATATATTAAAAATAAAATTTCATACAATAAATATTTTAATGATTTAATTAATTTATCAATGAATTGGTTAGAAACAGATGAACCAACATTAATAATATCAGAAAAAGAATTTAATAAATGTGCATATTCTATTTTAAATAATAATTGGAATTCTACTAATATTATTAAAAAGAATGACTCTATTTATTATATTTTCAATGGAAATGATGAATTTTATTATATAAAAAAATCACTTACTAAGAAGCGTAAAAAAGACATCTATAAAAAAGAAAATAATTAATACCCATGTTACCTTTTTGGGTATTTTTTTTGCAATTTTATCGGTTGGTTTTTTTAATAAATAAATTAATATTAATGAGATAACAGACCATAAAAGTCCCATTTCAAGAGAAACATATTTTCCTATATTATATTTATAATCAGTATAATCCCATAAAGTTTTATTAAATAAAAATTTAATTATAATACCGCCTATAAATTCTATAAAAGATAATAATAAAAAACCTGTTAAAAATATACATATAAATTTAAGTATTTTATGCATCTTTAATTTACTAATATACTTATTATATAAATATATTATAATTACACTTCCAACTCCATATATAGGTGTCCAAAACCCATATAAAATACCACCTTCGTATCCTGTAATTAAATGAACAATATATTCTAAAATATATCCAACTATAGAATATATAAAAAAGATATTTATATAATACATATTATCACCTATTTTTATATTGAATAAAAAAAGAAGATTTATTCATCATCTTCTTCATCTTCATCTATTATTGATAAGTCTTCTAAATCATCTTCTAGATCATCACTATCTATCATTTCATCAATTGTTTCTTCTTCTTCCTCTTCTACTTCTTCTTCTTCAGTTTCTTCTTCATCTTCATCTATTACAATTTCAACTGAATGATTATCTCTAATATCCCATTCATTGCTATCTAAAAGAACAAATCTTTTATCAATATTTAATGATGTATAATAATCTCCTATTTTTGATGCATATTCTGAATTACTGTAATCTAATAATTCACATATTTCTTTAAATAGTGATGGTGTATTCATAGGTTTTTTATTTTCTTTTAATATCATATAAGTTAAATCAGTAAGACTCATTAATTCTAGTTCTTCAATTGGCATATCTTTAATTTTCATAAATTCCTCCTAATTACATTACACTTGGTATATCTATAACAAGTATATTTAACATTTCTTTTAATATTCTATTTGATAGATTTAATACATATATCCAATTATTTTTCTTTTCTATATCATCTAAATTATTTATATGATTATTTTGATAAAATGAATTAATTATCATACATAAATCATATACATAATCAGCTATAAAACTAGGCATTCTAGTTTTATAAGCATTATCTACTATGCTGTGTAAATCTAATAATTTTATTCTTAAGTTTCTATCAAATTCATTATATACTATGTTATTTAATGAAGTTATTTCCATATCTTTTACTATTTTATTTATTCTTAAATAAGTATATAGTACATAAGGTCCTGTTTTACCTACAACTTCACTAAATTTCTTTATATCAAATATATAATCTTTTTCACGATTATTTTGTAAATCAGCAAATTTAAGTATAGCATTTACTATTTTATCTATATCTTCTTCATTCATACTGCTATTTTCTTCTTTTTTTGATATAAATAATTCTTTTACTTCATTAAATAAATCTCTTAATTTTGGTGTTTCACCACTTCTTGTTTTAAATGGTTTTCCATCAGTACCATTTATAGTACCAAATCCTAAATGTTCTAATTTAGCATCTGTTATTTTAGATTTTAAACTTGCTCTAAATACTTGTTTAAAATGTAAATCTTGTCTTAAATCAGCAACATATAAAATATAATCTGGATTAAAATCTTCTTCTCTTTCATAAATTGTTGCCATATCTGTTGAACCATATAAATAAGCACCATCGCTTTTTTTAAATATTAGTGGTGGAAGTTCTTTTTTATCATTTTCTTCTTTTACATCTATTACAGTTGCTCCATCACTAATATATGCAATATCTTTTATTTTTTCCTCTACAAATGGAAGATATTTTCTAGATGACATTTCACCATACCAAAGATCAAAATCAATATCTAAATATTTATATATTTCCTTTATATCATTACTAGATAGTTCGAATATTTTATCATAGTATTTTTCTAATTCTTTATCTCCATCTTGCATTTGTTTTTCAAGTGTTGCACACATATTTTTAACATCTTTATCTTCTTTACAAAGTTTAGAAATTTCTGGATAAATTGTATTTAAATCGTTTAGTGTTAAATCTTCAAGTTTTATATTTTTTTGTTTTATTCCATATATTACTTGACCCATTTGAAGTCCGAAATCTCCAAAATGAACATCTGCTATAGTTTTACATCCTTTAAAATTTAATATTCTTTTTATTGATTCTCCAATAATAGCAGGTCTTAAATGACCAACATGAAGAGGTTTTGCTATATTAGGTCCACCATAATCAAGTACATATGTAAGAGTACTATCTTGTTCTACTCCAAATTTATCCATACAGTTCATACGTGTTAAGCATTCATTTATCAATATATCACTTATAGTTATATTAATAAAACCAGGTGATGCAAATTCTACTTTTTTAAAATAATGTTCAAAATCTTTTCTATCATTTATAGAATCAACTATTTCTTCACCTATTTCTACAGGTTTTTTATGATATATACTACTTAATTTAAATATTCCATTAAATTGATAATCACATAAATCTAATCTATTTGATTTTGTAACTACTACATCTACTTCATAATTCAATTTATTTAGCTCTTCTTTTATTATATCTTCTAATATTTTTAATATCATATTACCACTCTATTCTGAAATTAAGTTTTTCTTCTTCTATATTATAATCTACATCTAAATAATTATTATCTTTTTTTATTTTATTTGTATATATATTTAAATACATTTCCTTATCATATATTTTATAAATACATTTAGTATTTTTATTTTCTATAAATTCAAATATAATCTCATTATTTTGATTTTTTCTTTTTAAAGTTATACTATCATTTATTTTCAATGTTACTTTTGTATTTTCATCTATATAATTAATTATATTATCTTTTTTTATACCATTTATTTTTTTCTTTATAATATCATTAGTATTTTTATTCCTTAAAATACTTGTTATATATACTTTGGACATATTATTTCTCCACTTCTGCATAATTATAATATAGATGATAGATAATTGCAACTATTTTTATTATTTTATGGTTATATTTTTACATATTTTTCTAATAATAATTATAGTGAGGTGATTAATATTAAGAAATTTCTAAAAAAAGTTTTTAAAATTTTAGTTATATTAGTCATTCTTTTTATATTATTTTACATTGGTCTTTATATATACGCTAAAATCTCTCCTAAACTCGCTATAAATTCAGCGAATGGTTATTATTTGTATGATAAAGATAAAAATTTATTCACAGGTAATAATGATGAATGGATTAATTTAGATAATATATCAGATGATTTAATTAATGCAACACTTTCTATCGAAGATAAAAATTTTTATAAACATATGGGATTTGATTATTTAAGAATTATGAAAGCTATGGCCACTAATATTGTAAATAAAAAAAATATACAAGGTGCTTCAACTATTACACAACAATATGCAAAAAATTTATTTTTAAATTTTGATAAAAAATGGTCTAGGAAAATAGAAGAAGCATGGCTTACTATAAGACTTGAAGTTCATTATAGTAAAGATGAAATATTAGAAGGATATTTAAACACTATAAATTATGGTGGAGTATATGGTATTGAAAATGCTAGTAAATATTATTTTAATAAATCTAGCAAAGATTTAAATTTAGCAGAAGCATCTATGTTAGCAGGTATTCCAAAATCTCCTTCTAATTATTCTCCTACCATTAATCCTAAGAAAGCAAAAAAAAGGCAAAAATTAATATTAAATACCATGGTTGATAGAAACTATATTACAAAAGATGAAGCTATAAAAGCATATAATACAGATTTAGAATATTTAGGAATTAAAGACGAAAATAATTCATCTACATTGATGTATTATCAAGATGCTGTTTTAAATGAACTTAAAAGTATTAAAGAAATTCCATCATCCTTTTTAAAAACTGGTGGTCTTAAAATCTATACAAACCTTGATTTAAAAGCTCAAAATTTAATTGATTCTACAATTAAAAAAAATATGAATGATACTTCTCTTGAAACAGCTATTGTTGTTATGAATCCTAAAACTGGTGAAATAATAGGTATTGCTGGTGGTAAAAATTATAATAAAAGTCAGTTTAATCGTGTTACAGATTCTAAAAGACAGGTAGGTTCTACTATGAAACCACTTCTATATTATAGTGCTTTAGAGAATGGTTTTACATCAACAACAACTTTTACAAGTGAAAAAACAACTTTTACATTTTCTAATAATAAAACTTATAGTCCTAAAAATTATAATGATATTTATGCTAATAAGCCAATTACTTTAGCATCTGCAATTTCTTATTCGGATAATATTTTTGCTGTTAAAACTCATTTGTTTTTAGGAGAAGATACTTTAGTTGATTTTTCTAAAAGAGTTGGTATCAAATCTAAATTAGATGCAATTCCGTCACTTGCTTTAGGAACGGAAGAAGTAAATATTTTAGAAATGATGGAAGCTTATTCTACATTTGCAAGCGAAGGTTACAAAATTAAGCCACATTTTATCAATAAAGTTGAAGATATGAATGGAAATGTTCTTTATAAATATAAAGATAATAAAGAATTAATTTTAAATAAAAATACCACTTATATATTAAATGAATTATTAGCTAATTGTTATAATAAAAATTTAATTGATTATAATTACCCTACTTGTATGAGTATTGCACCTAAAATAACTAAAAAATATGCTATTAAAACAGGGACAACTGATACTGATCATTTGATATTTGGTTATAATCCAGATTTGCTTATTGGTGGTTGGATAGGATATGATAATAATAATTATACTAGTGGTAAGGATGGAACTATCTTAAAAAATATGTGGGTAGAAATTATGGAAGGTTATTTAGAAGGAAAGGATGAATCTTGGTATCAAAAGCCTAATAATATAGTCGGTGTTTTAGTTAATCCAATTACTGGGGAAATAGCTGATAAAAATACTAAAAATGCTACTATTATGTATTATATTAAAGGTACTGAACCTAATGCTAGTGACATTGAAAATACTATTCCTACTATTAAAGAACAATAAAAAAATACTAATTAGTATTTTTTTATTTTACTTTTTCTTTTAATGTTTTTATATCTATATTATAATTATCTTCTAATAATTCATCTATAATTATATTTTCAATATTATTCTTTATTATTTTGTCTAATTTTCTAGCACCATATTCATTATAATTTGATAACTTAATTATTTCATCTATAACATTATTATTTATTTTTATTTTAGCATCTTTATATTTATATTTTAATTTATTTAATTTTTCATTTATTAAATTTTTAATATTTTCTTCATTTAAATAATTAAATTCAATTATATTATCTATTCTATTAATAAATGATACATCAAAATATTCTTTTAATTTTGATATAGTATAATTAGTATTTTTATTAAATCCAACGTGTATATCATTAAATCCTATATTAGATGTCATTATAATTGTTACATTATCAAATCTTACTTGTTTTCCACAGGAATCTTTTATTTTTCCTTCATCTAAAATTTGATAAAATAAATTTATTATAGCTGGATTTGCTTTTTCTATTTCATCTAATATTAAAACAGAATATGGTTTATTTCTTATTTCCTCTAAAATATTTTTATTGTCACTATAACCTACATACCCTGGAGGAGAACCTATTATTTTACTTACACTATGTGATTCAGAATATTCACTCATATCTAGTCTTATAACATTATTCACGCCTACCAAACATTCCCCAAATAATTTTGATAATTCTGTTTTCCCAACTCCTGATGGTCCTACAAATAAAAATGAATAACATTTATTTTTATCTTTAAATCCCATTTTTAATTTTTTTGTATTTTTTATAAGTTCTTTTATTGATTCATCTTGACCAATTATATTATTTTTTAAAGTTTGTTCTATTTTTTTTATTTCTTTTTTGTTTTCATTTAATAATTCATAAACAGGTATTTTTGTTTTAATATTTATAACTTCTGCTACATCTTTTTTTGTTACTTCTTTTTTCTTTTTATTATATAATTTTAATTCTATATTATTTATTTCATTTATTATTTCATTTTCTTTTTCTTTGTATTTACTTGCTTCTTTAAATTTACTATTTATAATAGATTCTTTTTTCTTTGAATTTATAATTTTATATTCTAACTTTAATTCATTATATTTTTTAGCTTCTTTTGTTTCTTTTAAGCTTACTTTAGCGCATACTTCATCTAATACATCTATTGATTTATCTGGCTCATATCTATCATATATATATTTATTTGAAAGTTCTATTATTGTATCTATTATTTCATCTTTTATTTCAACCATATGATATTTTTCATATATTTTTTTTATTTTTGTTAAAATTTCTTTTGTTTTTTCTTTATCAGGAATTTCTATTTCTACACGTTGAAATCTTCTTTCTAGTGCTTTATCTTGTTCTATATATTTTTTATATTCTGATATAGTAGTTGCTCCTATACATCTTAATTTTCCACGTGCTAGTGCCGGTTTTATAATGTTTGATGCATCTATAGCGCCTTCTGCTCCACCAGCTCCTACTAATGTATGTATTTCATCTATAAATAAAATTATATCATCATTTTCTTCTACTTCTTTTATTATTTTGTTCATTCTTTCTTCAAATTCACCGCGATATTTTGTACCTGCTACTAAACTTGCCATATCTAAGTTTATTATTCTTTTATTTTTTAGGGACATAGGAACATTACCTTCTATTATCATTCTACTTAATTCTTCTACTATAGCTGTTTTTCCAACTCCAGCTTCACCAATTAAAATAGGATTATTTTTACATCTTCTTGATAATATTTCAAGAATTCTTTTTATTTCTTCTTTTCTTCCAATTACAGGATCTAATTCATTATTAAGTGCTTTTTTATTTAAATTTATTCCTATTTCTTCTACTAAGAGTTTTTTATTTTTTTTCCTTTTATTTGTTTTGGTAATTGTATTTGAAAATTCTTTATATAAATCATCTATATCTATATTCATTCCAATTAATAACCTTATTGCAACTCCTTCTCCTTCTTCTAAAAGTGAATTAAATAACATTTCTATAGTAACGTCACTATTATTTTCTTTACTATCTATAATAGCATTTTCAAATATTCTTTTTAGAAGTGGTGTATATAAAAACCATTCACTTTCTTTAGTTCCTATTCCTACTATATTTATTAATTCATTTTTAAATTTTTTATAATCTAAATTATATTTTTTTAAGGCATCACTTATACTATTATCATCTTTTAATATTGCAAGCAATAGATGTTCACTTCCAACATATGGATGCTTTAATTTTTTCATTTCTTGTTTTGCTAAAACAATTATATTTCTTGCTTCTTCAGTGAAATTACTAAACATAATATCTTCCTTTCCATTACATTCTATGTATATAATGTTTAAAAAGAAGATTTTTTAATCAACAAAAAAAAAGATTTTTTACTTTTTTCTAAAATCTTTTAATTCATTTGAATATCTTGGCCTTCTTATTTTTCTTAAGGCTTTTGATTCTATCTGTCTTATTCTTTCTCTAGTCAGTCCATACATTTTTCCTATTTCTTCTAATGTATATATTCTACCATCTATAAAACCAAATCTATATTTAATTATTGTTCGTTCTCTTTCTGTTAATTTTTCTAATAGTTTTTCTACTTTTTCTCTTAATTCATTGTTTATAATTGTATCTGATACTTCCTCTTCTTCTTTTACTATAAAGTCCATTACAGTTGTTACTACACCATGTTCTTCTTCCCCTACGGGTTGATCTAAACTAATAATTTTTCTATCGTAATATTTGCATTTTTTTATTGCATCACGTGATAATTTAGTTAATTCCATTAATTCTTCTGTTGTTGGATTACAATTATGTATTTTATAAAATTCAGATTGTTTTCTATTTAATAAATTAATTTTTTCTACCATATGCATAGGAATTCTTATTGTTGCAGATTGGTTTCCTAAGATTCTAGTTGCAGATTGTCTAATCCACCATGTTGCATATGTTGAGAATTTATATCCCATTGAAACATCAAATTTTTCAACAGCTGTTATAAGTCCTATATTTCCTTCTTGAATTAAATCTTGAAATGATACGCCCCTACCAACATAGCGTTTTACAATACTAACTACTAGTCTTAAATTAGAGTTTATTAATTTTTCTTTTATTTTTTCATCTTTTGTTTTTTTGTATTCTTCAAATAAAGTTTTTTCTTCTTCCATAGTTAATAAAGGATAACTACCAGCTTCTTTTAAATATATTTTAACATCATCTAAATCTATATCTTTATCATCAATTGTTTTTTCTTCTTCATCTATATTTTCTTCTAATTTGTTATAATCAAGTACTATATAATCATTAATTTCTAAATATGAATTAATAATATTTAAAACTTTTTCATCTGTTATATTTTCTATAACATTAGCTTCAATAACTTTATCTTTTTCATATTCTTTAAATATTTCATTTAGAATTGTGTTTATTTTTTTACTTTTAATTAATATATTTTTATATTCTTCTTTAGTTAAATCATTTAATGATAATGTATTTAATGTTTCAATTAATATTGATAATTTTTCTTTGTTTAATGGTTTCATTAGTTTTCGCCCCCTAAATCGCTATATATAATACCATAAAGATTAAAAAAATGCAAATTAAATTGCATAATTATCTTCAAAAGTAAAGTTAACATTTTCTTCTATCCATTCTTTTCTTGGCTCTACTTTATTACCCATTAAAACACTTACTCTTTTTTCTGCCAATGAGGCATCTGTTATACTAACTTTTATCATACTTCTTTTTTCTGGATCCATTGTTGTTTCTCTAAGTTCTTCAGCATTCATTTCTCCAAGTCCTTTATATCTTTGTGTTTTAGTTTGTTTATTTTTGAATGTTTCTTCTATTAAAGTTCTTCTATCTTCTTCTGTCCATGCATAATATGATTCTTTACCAGAACTTATCTTATATAAAGGTGGCATTGCTATAAAAAGTTTTCCATTTTCAATTAATGGTTTCATATATCTATAAAAGAATGTAAGTAATAATACTTGAATATGTGCACCATCAACATCAGCATCTGTCATTATAACAATTTTGTCATAGTTACAATCATCTATATTAAAATCACTACCAATACCCGCTCCTATTGTATATATCATTGTATTAATTTCTTCATTTTTTAAAATTTCATCTAATCTTGCTTTTTCTGTATTTAATACTTTTCCTCTAAGCGGTAATATTGCTTGAAATTTCCTATCTCTTCCTGTTTTAGCTGTTCCTCCAGCTGAATCACCTTCGACTAAAAACAATTCATTTTTTTTAGGATTTTTTGTTTGTGCTGGTGTTAATTTTCCATTTGTTATTCTTTCTCTTTTGTTTTTATCTTTTCCTTGTCTTGCTTCATCTCTTGCTTTTCTAGCAGCTTCTCTTACATTTCTACTTTTAAGCATTTTCTCTAGTATTTTAGTTGCACTTTCTTTATTTTCTTCTAAGAAAAATTGAAGTTTTTGTGTTACTATATTATCTACTATATTACGAGCAATTGGAGTTCCTAATTTTCCTTTTGTTTGACCTTCAAATTGAAGTAAATCTTCTGGTATTTGTAGGCTTATTATTGCAGTTAGTCCTTCTCTTGTATCAGTTCCTTCTAAATTTTTATCTTTTGTTTTTAGATATCCATTAGTTCTTGCATAATCATTAAAAACTTTTGTAATAGCTGTTTTTAATCCAACTTCATGGGTTCCTCCATCATTTGTTTTTACATTATTTACAAATGATATTATATTTTCAGAATATGTATCTGTATATTGAAATGCTACTTCTACATTTATTTTATCTTTCATTCCTTCAAAAAATACTGGTTTATGAAGTGGTGTTTTACCATCATTTAAGTAATTTACAAATGCTTCTAGACCATTTTCATAATAAAATACTTCCTTTTTATTATCTTCTATATCTTCAACTTCTACGGTTAACCCTTTAAGTAAAAAAGCACATTCCTGCATTCTTTCACATACTGTTGTGAATGAAAAATGCGTTGTTTGAAATATTTTATCATCTGGCATAAATGTTACTTTTGTACCTGTTTTATTTGTTTTTTCTAGTTTTTTTAATGGTATTTTTGTTTTACCACCATCTTCGAATCTAATATAATATTCATATCCATCTCTTTTTATATTAACTTCTAACCATTTACTTAGTGCATTTACAACACTTGCACCTACTCCGTGAAGTCCTCCAGATACTTTATATCCGCCTTCTTCAAATTTTCCTCCAGCATGTAATACTGTATAAATTACTTCAGGTGTTGACATTCCACTACTATGCATTCCAACTGGTACTCCACGACCTTCAT
This sequence comes from uncultured Bacilli bacterium, assembly GCA_934167935.1. The sequence goes on along the minus strand of CAKPMH010000003.1, from coordinate 26,364 downwards.
CTTCTACTGTTACACTTCCATCTTTATTAAGACTTATTTTGATTTTTTTACCATATCCATTTATTACTTCATCAATTCCATTATCTACGATTTCCCAAATAAGATGATGTAATCCTCTTTTATCAGTTGATCCTATATACATACCAGGTCTTTTTCTTACCGCTTCTAGCCCCTCTAATATTTTTATTGAACTTTCATCATATTTTGCCATCTTATCACCTTATTAATTATACCAAAAAAATTTTGTTTTATCAATTTTTCCTTTTATTTACAATCTTTTTTATTAATTTTTTTAATTCATATTTATATCTAATGTTATAATTGAATCTATATTATAATAGAATATAATAAAAAAAATAATCAATTTAATGATTATTTTAATGCGTCTAATAGTTCTGCTTTTTTCATTGTTGAAACTCCGCTTATTCCTTTTTCTTTTGCTATTTCACGAAGTTCTGCTACTGTACATTTAGATAGATCTTTTTCTTCTTTTTTATCTTCTTTTGTTTCTACTTTTTTAGTTTCTTTTTTAGTTTCTTTTTTTACTTCTTCTTTAACTGGTTCAACTTTACCATTTAAAGCAGCTTTTGAAACTTCTACTAATTCAGTAAATGCAGCTGGATTATCAATTGCTATTTCTGATAACATTTTACGGTTAATTGTAATACCTGCTTTTGATAAACCATTTATAAATTTTGAATAACTAATATCATTTTGTCTACATGCTGCATTAATTCTTGTTATCCATAATTTTCTAAAATCTCTTTTCTTTTGTCTTCTATCTCTATATGCATATTTTAATGAATGCATAACTTGTTCTTTAGCAGTTCTATATAATCTATGTTTTGATCCAAAGTAACCTTTAGCTCTTTTCATTATTTTTTTGCGACGTGCACGATGAATTGTTCCACCTTTAACTCTTGCCATATTATTCCTCCTACTATATTAAATCTTTAATTCTTTTGTAATCTGATTTGCTTAATTTAGACCCACTTCTAGTTTTTCTGTTTGAAGCAGCGTTCTTTTTACCAGTATTATGTCTACCATTTGGTGTTCCTGTTTTATAGTCATTTTTTCTTTCTTTAAAAACTTTTGACATACCTTTGTGTTTTTTTTGTTTTGGCATATTATTCCTCCTACTTATCTTTATTTGGTATTAGCATCATTGTCATAAAACGACCTTCTAATTTTGGTTGTCCATCCATTTCTGCAATGTTTTCTACTTCTTTTGCAAATTTAAGAAGCACTTCACGCCCTAACTCTGGATGAGCCATTTCTCTACCTTTAAATCTTATAGATACTTTAATTTTATGACCTTTTTCTAAATATTTAGATGAATTGCGTACTCTTGTATCAAAATCATGCTTATCAATTGTAACAGATAATCTATATTCCTTTACTTCCAAATTAGATTCTCTTTGTTTTTTCATATTTTCTTTTTGTTTTTTCTTTGATTCATATTTATATTTATTATAATCCATTATTTTGCAAACTTGTGGTTTTGCATTTGGACTAATCAATACTAAATCAAATCCTGCATAATTTGCTAATGTTAATGCATCTTTAATATTTTTAATTCCAAGTTGTTCTCCATTTGGACCAATTACCATTACTTCTTTTGCACGAATTTGTTCATTAATATACAAATCCTTATCTTTATTTGCGATACCCCACACCTCCATAAAAAAATGAATACAGAGAATGTATCCATATTAAAAGCAAATTAATATAATTAATGGCTTTTACCCAAAACTTTTCGTAATCGGGTGGATGTGGATACATCTCTTTCCTTTTTTTTCATTTCTTACTCATTATACACATTAATTATATGATTGTCAATATATTTTATTCGTTTTCTAGATTTTTTTATTCTATAAAACAAGCTATATAAGTAACCATCTTTTTTACTATTTCTTCTAGCTTAGTTATATCTTTTTCAATAACATATCTTTCATTATTGTTTTCTACTATAAACATTTGTGTCATATCATCTTTGTTAATAATTAATTCATATTTTTTGTTTTCTAATTTTATTTTCCATTCCGAAATATAATTATCAATATTAAAATTTAAATTATTGGTAAACTCATTTTTTGTATAATTATCAATAAATTTTTTTGATGTATTTTCAATGTTATTTATAATAAAACTATAATCTTTTTCTTCTATTTCTAGCATTGATAAAATATCATTCATTGAATATTTATAGTTTTTTGGATTTTTGTCCAAAATATTACTTATATAAATTAAACTTCCTAATGACACCTTATAACAATAATATTCTCGATTCATTTCTAATTTTTGTTTCATTTTTATATTTATCAAAGTATTTTGATTAACTCCTTTCAATGTAATATTATTCTAAATTAAATATAAAGTTTTCTGGGCTTACTCCCCTATATCCACTAATCATTTTTATTTTAGTATAAAAATTATCTAAAAAAGTTTTATATCCTTCTGAATCATAAGGAATATAATAATTGTAATCAGCAACGACATTATCATATGCTTCTTTAATAATATTAGCTCTTAATCTATTGTATGACATTCTTTGGGAAGTTTTAGGCTCCGAACCATATCCAATTATTCCATCTATAGGTGATGTTAAGGCAGGAGGTGCATAACAAACAATTGACGGATCATTATTTATAATATTCTCTAAAATATTAATATATTTATGTAAATTTTCACGATCTGAATAAAAAACAACACTCTCATCCCTCATAAACATATTTGGATTTTTTAGTATACCATCATATTGCGATGTTTTTGTATAGTATTCTAAGCCATTTTTTTTACATTCTTCTATAAATTGTGGAATAATTTTATAAGCTGATTCATAATCAACATTTAAATAAAGTCTTTCTGTGACTTTATCAACATCAAGTCCTTTACTTTGAATATGTAAAAAAGAATTATTTATTGCCGTATCAGCTGGTGTTATTTCGTAACCAAGTCCTAGTGCCTGATTTATAATTGTACTATCTGAGTTAAATATATAATTCCAAAAATAATTTCTCGTTGCCTCTCCTGGTAATTGTTTAATTAAATTATTTGGATTATTTAAATGAGTTATTGTACGATATGAATCATTTCCATTTACTAAGTTTCTATATAATTTATCTAATGTTTCATAATTGCATATAGGGTCACTCAAAACTGATACAACATCATTATAGCTATTATATTTTCCAAACTGAGAGTTTTGTGTTTTTGGCAAATAGTTATCATAATTACTTTTAAAATAATTCAATCTTTCATATACGTCATCAATTGAAATATTCATTAAATTTTGTCTTGCATTATTTTGTTTAGTAATTAATGTTATATCTCCATATCTAGAACCACCTTGTGAAAGACCAACATATGCATCTAATCTATCTATTGCATTTTCAAGACCATACTTGTCAACAAGTGTTTTAAAAACATTATCAATTTTTCTATTTCTAATACCTGATCCTATATCAAAAAGTCCCAAAGATGCTTTACCACTATTATCAGCTAATTTTTCTTTGGCATAACTTAGTGCATTTTTTAATTTAGATTCCGTTGATATATTATTATCATTTTTTATTTTTTCTACACTTTTTTGACTATTTTCAAACCCCATTTTCCTTCTTAAATCCATTATCTCTCCAAAGGCTGATCCTGCCGCTCCCATTGCTGCATTCATTCTTACATTCTTCATTCCACCATTTTCTTCAAATATATGAACATAATTATTCATCAGTGTTGATAATCCACTATCTTCTGTAAATTTTATGTAATTACCAGTTTTATCATAATATCCATCTTTATATATCATTTGTATTGCTGGTTGAACAAATCCCTCTGCTCCTCCATCTAATGCATCTAAACTTATCCTAGTTAATATATTTGCTGCTTTTGATTCAAACGGACTTAATCCACTGATTTTTGCTCCTAACATATACTGAAATGTATTCCATGCTCCTGTCGTAAATCCGGTTAATAATCCTTCTTCTAATGTGCCTCCATTTGACCATGCATCTTCGGCTCCTTGACCTATTCCTGTTAATCCCGTCGTACCAGCTAGTGTTGCCTTACTTACTGTTGCATTTGGTATAATTACTGTTTTTCCATTTGCTGGTTCGAACATTGATGTACCTGCTGCTTGCCCAGCTACATACGCCATTCCTATATTCATCAACATTTGTCCAGCTCCAGTTCCTAAGCTTCTTACTGTTTCATATGATACACTATTATCTTTTACCCAATTTCCTGCTTTTGTTTCATCATAGAACATATCAAATAATCCACCTATTCCGTCTATTGCCACGTCTTCTTCTATTTTTTCCATTGAATCATAATATGAATCTTTTGATTTCATTCCTAAATTTGTTGCCACTCCATTATATATTAATCCTCCGGTTACTTTTACACCGTCAACTACATTTTCTCCCCATTTCCCTATTCCTTCAAAAACTGAAACTCCTAGGTTTGAGGCTGTTGCTCCTACACTTTTTGCTGCTTGTTTAAATGTTATTTCTCCTGTTGCTAATTTTTTTACATTGCTTCCTATACTTTTTCCTGTATCAATTACTCCATCTTTTAGGTTTACTAATCCTTCTGATATATTATATATTTTGTCTTCTAGATAATCATCTTCATCTACTTCTTCTCTTACACCATTTACTACACTTTCTACATCTTCATCTGTCATATCCTTGTCAAATAATTGATATATTTTTCCTACTACATACGTTCCTGATACTCTAACATTATCTACTAATTCTTCTGCATGTGTCATTATTGCATGGTTATCTTCTACTACATGTTTCACTTTAAAAGCTTCTTTATTTGTTTTGGCTCTTATCTGTTCTATCACACTTGGATTTTTTCCTATTGTTGCATTTGTTTTTTTTAAGCCAGCATCTACATTTGCTCCAATGCTTTCTAACATTGATATCAAATCACTATTCATTCGCTCAAATATATTTTTTGTTTGGTTTGTTGCTTGTTCAATTTTTCTTTGTTCTTCTTTTTTTTGTTGCTCTTCTATATTTATCTTTTCTACTTTACCCTTATTATTTTTTGTATTTTTTGAGTTATATGTTGTTGCATTTTTTCTTAATCCATCTAATTTATTTCTTGAAAATGTTGAATTTATTTTATTAACTTGTCCCATTCAACATCTTCCTTATTTATTATTATTTTGTATATTACTTATATTTGGATCAGTTATTATTTTTTTTAAATTCTCTTTAAATTTTTTTTCTTCTTCATCTATTAATCCTATATAATATATTTTATCTATCTGTGCATGATCAAATAATAATACCTGATTTGACATTATAAAACCTTCTGGATATAAACATCCTGAATAATCCCACATTTTTGTTTTATCTTCTTCACTTGTACAACAAAATCCTGTTATCATTATCCTTTTTTTTCCTTCTTTTAATAGTACTACTGTTCCTATAGGTAAATATTTTTCGTATTTCATTTTTCTCTCCTACTTTCATTTTAAAAATTGTCAATTTGTGCAATTATATTGTTTATTTCATTAAGTATTTTTTTATTTTTTAAGTTTATTGAATTAATTTCTTCTTTACATATAAAATCCTTATCTATTAAAAAATTATCTGCTAAACTACTACATATATTAGTATTTTTTTTGTTAGATATATTGATTTTATTATATATTTTTTTTAATTCAATTTTTAAAATTAAATACTTATATTTAATACTTTCATCCATATTTAATTCTCCTAATTTATTATGTTTCTAAATTTTTCCACAGTTTTTTCTGACACCTTAATATAATGCGATAAATTTTTATTAATGATTGTTACATCATTTTCATGTATATCCTTAATTTTTTTCATTTTATTCTTTATTTCTTCAGTACAATTTTCTAATAAAATAGTATTATCAGTTCTATAAAATTCTTTTAAAGAATTAAAATTAATTTCAAATTCACCAAATATTTTTTTTTCTTCCCTTAAATATAAATTTATCTTTTCTATATTTATATTTAATTGTTCTAAGTCAATATAATTATTCAACATTATCACCTATAAAATTATTCATATCGTTTTCTTTAATATATTCTATATTAATTTTTGAAATTTTTAATTTTACTTCTCTTTCTATTTCATTGATTTTTTTATACATTTTTTTTATTTTATTTCTTACATTTTCTATTTCAATTTTTTCTCTTATTATTATATTTTTTTCTTTAGTAATCATTTCTTTAAATTGTGGGCAAAAGGATAAATCTAAGTTATTATAGTATGTAATTGTTTTTGATAATTCTGCTAAATAACTATCAAATTTTAGTAAAATATTTTTCTCAGAATTTAAATTACATTTAATCTCATTCCCAATTACTTCATATTGATTAATTATATAATCATACAGTTGTTTAACATCATCGATTTCTTCAATATTATTTTTTATTTTTAATTTTTCCATCTTTAAGCTTTCAAAAAAACTTTCAGAATTTTTATCATGCCATAAATATGAAGAAAAGTTAAATTCATTATATAAATTTAAATATATCTCTTCATATTTATTGATTAAATTATTTAATTTATTTACTTCATTTTTTAAATTAGATAGATTTATATACATAATATCACCTTTTTTTATAAAATAAATAAGAAATACACATATATTTCTTATTTAATTCTAATTGTTAATTATTGTGCATTGAATGCTTCTGCAACTTGTCCACCAAGGTCACCATATGTACTAACAGTATTATTAATTGCTTCTTTTGTAGCTGCAGTTAATTCGGTTGTTGCTTGATTAATTCTATTTTTTATTGTTCCTAGTGATGCAATTAATGTTTCAGCTTGTGATTTTCCTACAAATCCACAATTGTTAACTGCATTTTGTGCTGCAGTTAATGCTGTTTCTGCCGCAACTTTAATTGTTGCTAAACTTGTAGTAACACTATTTGCTGTTTCTAAGTCAATTCCTCTAACACCATTAATATTTTCTAATATTCCACTTACATCAACTTTTTGGTTAACTGGACTAAATGAGATATTTGACCAATCAGATCCTGTAGTTGATGCCCAGCTTGTTGCTGCACTATTCATAGAATTAACTACACTTTCAAATATTGTAGTAGCTCCTGATGATAAGCTATCAACTGCTGGTTTAAAACTTTGATTAAAAAATGTTTGTGCTTGATTACATGCCCATGCTTGTGACATTCCATTAACAAATTTTGATTGCATACTACCAATTATAGCTCCGCAAAAATCTTCATATGCTCTTGTAACTCCTTTTATTGAATTTGATACATCACTTGGATTAAATCCTGTAAATCCTGACATTTTCCACCCTCCTATTTTAAGCAATATCATATTGTCAATATCATATTGTCAATATAATTTTATCATATATATTTTTTTTAGTCAATTTTTAATACTACTTGTTTACACTTTTTGAAATTAATACTGATTTAACATCTTTATCTATTATTTGATTAGAAAACATAATAACAATACTTTTTAATTGTTCATCTAGATAGTTCATACCAATTTTTTGAATTTTTTTTAGAATACCATAATATGCTTGAGCTATACTTCCAGACATTGCAGCAATTGTATCAGAATCGCCTCCTATTGAAATTGCATTTCTAACAGCATCTTCAAAACTATCTGATTCAAGAAATGAAACAATTGCCTGTGGTACAGAGCCTTGACATGAAACATCAAAATTGTAACTTTCTCTAATATCCGAAATTGTAAAATTTAAATTATAAAAATTATCATTAACAAATTTTTTTATTTGTGTTTTATTCACTCCCTCTTTAGCTAAGAAGACACAGCTTGCTATTGCCTGAGCACCTTTTATTCCTTCCGGATGATTATGAGTTACTTCTGCAGATATTCTGGATAATTCTAACACTTCTTCTAATGATGAAGAAACATATGCTACTGGAGATACTCTCATAGCAGAACCATTACCCCAACTATTATATGGCATTGGATTATTAGTTAACAACCATTTTATAAATGTTCCATCATATCCGGCATTTATATATTTTAAGCCCAAAAATCTCATATATTTTATAACATCCAGCTTAAAAATTTTTTTATCATGAGTTTTATTATAGTCTATACATGCCATTTATACATGCCATTGCAATGGCACATGTCAATACACTATCATCTGTAATTCTACTCTTTTTAGAAAATAGTGGAAATTCTTTTGACTTTATATTATTTATCTCATATACTGATCCTGCTATATCACCTATAATTGCTCCTAACATAATCCACCTCTATCTCGTTATTTCATTATTTTGATTATTCAAATTTTCCCTATATTTATCTTTTCTACTTTACCCTTATTATTTTTTGTATTTTTTGAGTTATATGTTGTTGCATTTTTTCTTAATCCATCTAATTTATTTCTTGAAAATGTTGAATTTATTTTATTAACTTGTCCCATTCAACATCTTCCTTATTTATTATTATTTTGTATATTACTTATATTTGGATCAGTTATTATTTTTTTTAAATTCTCTTTAAATTTTTTTTCTTCTTCATCTATTAATCCTATATAATATATTTTATCTATCTGTGCATGATCAAATAATAATACCTGATTTGACATTATAAAACCTTCTGGATATAAACATCCTGAATAATCCCACATTTTTGTTTTATCTTCTTCACTTGTACAACAAAATCCTGTTATCATTATCCTTTTTTTTCCTTCTTTTAATAGTACTACTGTTCCTATAGGTAAATATTTTTCGTATTTCATTTTTTCTCCTACTTTCATTTTCTTGATATCAAAATTAGTTCACTACCATTTCTAATGTTTGTGTCAATAACAATTTCATTATTTGTATATACTCTGCAATCATCTTTATTTAATAATATATATTGTTCTTCAATATCTAATTGAATGTTTTCTAAATCTGATATTGACTTAATAATTAATTTCTTTATTTTCCAAATTAACTCATTTACTGGAATAAAAAGATCAAATGTATCATTTAACTCTGGAACAATCAATTTTATCAATACCTTATTTTTCATTTATATCTCCTCATTATCTGTTATAAAATCAATCATTTTACATAAAACACCGGAATTTTCAGAAATAACATATCCCATATTTGTTTTATATTCTTTTGTCATATCTCTAGTAATTGTAGATAAATGAAGTAGACTTTGATCAGCTATTCCTCTACCAATCCATATACCATCATTTATACTAAAAATACTTGTAAACCACGTTTCAAATACATATGGTTTTATTTTTGTAGCAGCATCTATTACGATAATTGATATCTTTTCATGCTCTTTTACTAGCTTTATCAATTCATCCATTTTTTCACTATTATTTAGTTTTGTCATGAATTTATTTAAACCATAAATTAAAATAATATTTGGCATTTTATTGTTACTATCAATTTGTTTTTTTATAGCTTCATTTAATTTATCAATTTCTTCAGCAAAATTATCAAAAAAATAATTAAAATCAGCAGATTTATTTAATTTTAAACTTTTCATAGGGTCAATAATTGTTAAATTTATACCACTAATATTTAACAATACAATGATTAAACTTTTTATAAATTTTTCTATATTTGTTATTTTGTTAGATGAAATTATATATCCAAGTGATGTAAAGAAATCTACACTAATTATTTCTAAATCATTTTTACTTATTCCAACAGGTATATTATTTAATGCCATATTTCCAATATTTATATTATTATACCTAACATTTTGTGGTAATTCAGGTATTTTATTTGCATTTTTTTGACTAATTCTTTTTTCATTTTCAATAAAATTCATCAAAAATTTATTGAGATCCTCATCTTCTGGCACAATTGAAGCTGTCTGAAATTCATGTATCCCATTTACATTTAATAAACCTCTACCGGTTATATCTCTTGGGACTAACTTTGTTCTAGCACCTAATGCCGAAGAATAATCACTTGAATCTTTTAACTTAAGAGTATATATATTTGAACAATTTGAAGAAATTTTTGAATGAATTGAACTAATACCATTTGCTGTTAATATAAATATTATTCCATATCTTTCAGAATCCCTGATTAAATCAGGAAGTTCATCATAAATATTAGGTTTGTCTGAGTACAAAGAATCATAATTATTAATTATAATAACTTCTATAGGTAATTTTTGTGTATTATTATTAATATAGTATTTATAATCACTTCCATAATTAACAAACATTTTTTTTCTTTTGTTAATTTCTTCCTTTATAAATTTCATTAAATTATTATATTTTTCATCATCTGACTGAAATACAAGACCTCCAATATGTGGAAGGGAATTATATTTTCTAAATGATTCTGATCCATAGTCTATTATATAAAAATTAACTTCATCTGAAGAATGCCTTTTTACTGCTGAATAAATAATTGTATCTAAAAGCATTTCCCTTTCGGCTCCATCATTTCCATAAATAATTGTATTACCATTTTCTATAAAATTATATTTAACAATACCTTGTAATTGACTTTCTGGTGCGTCATACTCTCCAATGATTGCCTCAACATTATATGGCTGTGTTGTAATATTATATTTATTATATATATCTTCTTCAAGAATAATTTTTGGAATATTTTCCAACCATAATTTTTTTACTCTCTTTCCTGTATAATTTGAAACTGCAATAATCTCATTCAAAATTGCCGTTAATTGTTCACCCTGTGGTTTTAAATTTATATTATTCGATGCTTCAACACTTTTAATAAAATTACCATTTTCGTCTATAAAATTAATACTTTTATCAACTTGTTTAACAATCTTATCTGATGGATAATATTTTGCACCACACCATCCTGACTGTCCAAGTGCAAATAATTCATCATATCCAACTTGCAAATAATATCTACCAGCTTGTTTTAAACTTGCTGCCTCAGGTCTTTTAAGCATTTCTTTACTATCCTGTTCATCTTGTACTTTCAAGCAAACCCTAAATTTTGTATTAGACCATATTTGTTCATTAACAACTCCACTTGGTTTTTGAGTTGCTAAAATTAAGTGTACGCCTAAACTTCTTCCGATACGAGCAACACTTATTAAATTATCCATAAAATCAGGTTGTTGACTCTTCAATTCTGCGAATTCATCACAAATAATAAATAAATGTGGTATAGGTTTATCAAGTTTTCCATCCTTATAAAACTTTTGATATTTATATATATCAATCGTACTTTCCCCTAACTTATCACGAGCTATATTAAATTCCTGTTGTCTTCTTTTTATTTCACTATCAATACTAACAAGCGTCCTGTCCATTTCTGCTTTATCAAGATTTGTTATTGTTCCAGCCAAATGTGGTAAAACAATTCCTTTTGTTTTATTCTCAAAGGCAAATGCTAACCCACCACCCTTATAGTCAATTAAAATAAATGCAACATCATCAGGGCTATAATTTATTGCCATAGAAAGAATATATGTAATAATAAATTCTGATTTTCCTGAACCAGTCATACCTGCTATTAAACCGTGTGGTCCATGATATTTTTCATGCAAATCAAGATACATTAAATCTTGTTGTTCATCTATTCCAATTTCTGCTTTTAAGCTTGTTGTTGAATCATTTATATTCCATCTATTTAAAACATTTAATTGTTCAACTTTACCAACTTTTTCCATTTCTAAAAATGTTATTGAATTTGGTAATTCTTTCATTCCTTCATCAAATTCTATTGGTATATTAGATAGTTCTTTAGCAATATTCATCATATTTATGTTATAATGTATTTCATCCATAAATTCAGTTTTTTCTTGTTTTTCATATGCTTTTTTTAGTATTGTAGAAGTAGATTCACCTATTGTTATAAAATTATCACACTTACTTGGTAATTTACTTAACTTATTTTCTAAAATTATGAAGCTAAATCCAATATTATCATCAAGTTCTGTTAAAGTTTTCATAAAATCAAATTTTTTGACATTTTGATATCCATCAATAATGATTAGATAATATGGTTTAAAGTATGTTGATTTTTCACTTAAACGATTATTCATTTCATAGGTTAAATACTCAGCAATATTTTTTGCAGATTCATAGTTTGAACTAAAAAAGCGAAAATACCTGTCATTTGTAAAATTGTGGTTTAAATATTTAACATATTCCCAATTATCACATTTATTTTCATCTGTAAAAACAACAATTTTTAAATCTTCATAACTATAAAACGTTATTAATTGTAGTATTATGTTATTTACAAATGATTTTACCTTATTATATTTACCCATTATTGCGGTTATTTTATTTTCATAGAAAGAATATCCAATTGGAACATTTTTTATATATTTAAACTCATCATTTAACTTATCAGCTTCTTTTTTTAAATCATCTTCATCTATTGAAAAATCTTCTTCATTATATTCAATTTTGATATCTAATTTTTCTGTTCCAACACCAAGTCTTGTAACTAAAAAATCATTTTGATCAATTCTCTTATCCCAAAAATTTATATTTTTATGTTTTAAAATGTTTAAACATTCATCAACGGTAAGTAAATTTTCAGTTAAAATTATTCTTTGTAAATTTGCTTCTGAACTTAATTCTTTGCGTTTTTCATTTAAATAAGCTGTATATTTCTTTATAATTTCTTCTTTTTTCAATTTTTTCATTTTTTTGTTGTATTTTTGTGTAATGGTTGGCCACACAATCATTGATATTAGCATTGCAAAACCAGTTAATAATTGAGGCCAAGATTCACCTATTGTTGTGTTTTTATTTGATATTCTAATAATCGTATTTAAAATAGTAGAAAATGACATAACTCCCATTGTAAGCATCGGTCCAATAACAAGAATCAATGGTAATTCCTGATTTTCACCCTCTGTTGGTGGGGAACTTAATTTTATATTTTTAGTCTCTATAATTCTCCTCATTCTAGGTGATTTTGAATAATAATCACTTTCTTGGTATAAATCTATATCTTTTATTGTTCTATTTTCTATTTCTTGTTCATTAGGAAAATTTGTAACATCAATTTTAGCATTAGTTTTATTTATAGTTATTCTTCCTTCAATATTATTAATCAAAAATATTTTTTCTAAAAAAAGTATTTTTAAACCATATATTTCAATCTCGTCACCATTTTTTATATTGTAAGTATTATCGCTTAACGCATTTTTATTTATGTAAACAATAATATTACCATTTTTCTGTAAGCATAATGAATTATTTTGATAATTTATTTTTATATTATTTCCATTTAAATATGAACAATTATACATTATATTTGATGAATTAGTATTACCTATATTCAAATTTATTTGATTATCGTATGTAAATGAATATATATTATTTAGTTTTAATTCATCAACATATATTAAATAATTTTTATTTTCCTTTCTTAGTCCATAAAAATTTCCAGGTTTAATAGCTACATTTCTTTCTTGGTAATTATTTATAATTTCTGTCTCTGCCGTTTTATATAAATACCACTGCCCATTTCTAGCTTCAATATTAATTAATTTGCTTTCACTATCATCAGAATAAAATGAATAACTTCCTGATATTTCATTTGGTAATTTAAATTTAACAATTTTTTCTAATAAAAACAATGAGATTATCATATACTAGCCTCCTATATTATCTTTATTTTATTATATCATAAAAACATTTAAAAAAATATGCAAAATTAAAAGAGAATCTTCGATTCTCACTTAATAACTATTTTTTATTGTTTACTAGAATTTTTATCAACACATTAACCTTTAATTTATTTGATAAATTTACCTCAATACTATTTTTCATTATTTATATATTAGATATTTTTAAATTAAATTTTCTATAGCTTTTATTAATCCTATTTTACCATATTCATATGTTAAACTTCCTTGTAAATATGCAATATATGGTTCTCTTATTGGCCCATCACATGAAAGCTCAATAGATGATCCTTGTGTAAATGATCCTGATGCCATAATTATTTTATCATCATATCCTGGCATATCACTTGCTACTGGAAGTACATGAGCATCTATGGCAGATCCCTTTTGTATTCCTTGAACAAATTTAATCAATTTATCTTTATCATTAAATGTTATCATTTCTACTATATCAGCTCTATGGTCATTTGCTTTTGGTTCTACAATATAACCTAAATCCTCTAACACTTGACTTGCTAATACAACTGTTTTTAAACTATTTTTTACAGTACTTGGTGCCATATATATTCCTTGTAAAAAGTTTTTATTAATACCTAATGTTGGCCCTACATCTTTTCCTTCTCCTGGAAGGGTTAATCTTTCACCTGCAAGTTTTATTAAATCTTTTCTTCCGACTATATATGCTCCATTAGGTGCTATTCCTCCACCTAAATTTTTTATAAGTGATCCTACTACTATATCCGCTCCTACTTCTATTGGTTCTTTTGTACTAACAAATTCACAATAACAATTGTCTACCATTATTATTACTTCTTTATCAACTTCTCTAATTTTTTTTATTACTATTTCTAATTCTTCTATTGTTATACTTTTTCTAGTTGAGTATCCTCTAGATCTTTGTATTTCTATTACTTTTACTTTATTTTCTTTTAAATATTTTTGTATTTTTTCGATATCAAACTTATTATTTTTTAAATCAATCTCATCGTATTTTATGTTATATGATGCAAGTGAACTTTCATTTTCTTTTATTCCTATTACTTCATCTAATGTATCATATGGTTTCCCTGTTATACTTAGTAATAAATCATTAGGTCTTAATAGTGCAAATAAAGTTACAGTTAAAGCATGTGAACCTGATACTAATTGATTTCTAACTAAGGCATCTTCTGATTTAAATATATCTTTATACACATTTTCTATAGCTTCTCTTCCTATGTCACCATATCCATATCCTGTTGTCGAATTAAAATGGATTTCAGATATTTCATTTTTATGAAATGCATTTAATACTTTTAAACTATTTAATTCACATATTTTATCTAATTCTTTAAATTTTGTTTCTATTTTTTTTTCTGCTTGATCTACTAAATTTAAAATATCCATTAGTACATTCCTCCATCTATTCTTATTACTTGATTATTTATATATTCTGCTTTTTCACTTATTAAAAATTCTACTAAATATGCAATTTCTATAGGATAACCAAATCTATTTTTAAATACTTTCTCTTTTTCACTTTCTATATATTCTAAATCTAAATCTTTCATATCTTTTTTAGTTTGTATCCATCCTGGAGCAATAGCATTTACATTAACAATTGGTTTAAATTCTAAAGATAGGTTATGTGTAAGTGATATTAAGGCTGCTTTTGATGCATCGTAATCTAGACACATTGGATAATATGTATCTATTCCATTAGTGCTTGCTATATTAATAATTTTTCCATAATTATTTTTTACCATTTCACTACCTATTTTTTTACTTAGTAAAAATGGTGCAATTAAATTTACATCTAATATTTCTCTAAATTCAGAAGAGTTTTTTTCACTAAATATGTTTGGTTTATCTAATGCAGCATTATTTATTAAAATATCTATTTTTTTAAACTTATTTAACGATTTTTCTATTAAATTATTTATATCTTCCTCTTTTGTTAAATCAGCTTTTATTAAAAGTGTATCTACATCATATTTTTCTTTTATATTTTTTTCTAATTCTAATGCACTTTCATTATTATTATTATAATGAATTATAATATTTATATCATTACTTGCAAGTACATTTGAAATGGATATTCCAACCTCGCTACTAGCTCCTGTTATTAATGCTGTTTTTCTCATAATTTTCTCCTTTATATATAAAAAAATAGCACTCAATCTTTAATAGATTAAGTACTTAACCTGTTTTTTCTTAAGTACTCAACTTTACAAAGTCAAGTATTTTAATTGAATACTTATCCACATACATATTAACATAAAAAAAGACTTATATCAAGTCATTTTTATGCACGTGATGAATATTTTCCATCAGCTGTTGTTACTAATATTTTTTCGCCTTGTTCTATAAATAAAGGTACTTTAACAAGTAAACCAGTTTCTACATAAGCATCCTTAAGTGCCTTATTTGTTGTATTTCCTTTTACAGCTGGTTCAGTTTCTGTTACAGTAAATTCAATTTTGTCTGGAAGTACTAATCCTAGTAATTCTCCTTCAAATTGAACTACATCTACTAATCCATTTTCAATTAAATAGTATTTGTCATCACCTATTTGAGATGCTGATAATTCAAGTTGTTCATATGTTTGCATATTCATAAAATAATATGTATCACCTGTATTATATAAATATTGTACATTTGATCTTGTAATATTTGCTTTTTCAAATTTAACATTTGTATTAAATGTTCTTTCTACAATTCCACCTGTTCTCATATTTTTTAATTTAGTTTTCATGAAAGCTGATCCTTTTCCAGGTTTTACATGTAAAAATTCAACAACTTGATAAATATTTCCTTCTATCATAAGTGTCATTCCATTTTTAATATCATTTACATTTATCATAATAATCTCCTTTTATCAAAAAATAAGGTTTAACCTTATTTAGTTCTTCTTCTATAATTTTTATTTATAGTTTTTGTTTTAGTTTTTAATTTATAATTTTTTTCTACTGGAACTTTTCCAATAACTTGATTAGATTGTGCTTTTATTAAAGCTGCATAATCAATTGTTGTATGTATATTTGGTATACCCATATTTAATCCTCACTATTTTTCTTCTTTATGAGCAGTATGTTGTCTACATCTTGGACAATACTTATTTAATTCTAAACGTTCTGTTGTATTTTTTTTGTTCTTTGGTGTACGATAATTTTTTTCATTACATACAGTACATTTTAAAGTAACTAATTCTCTATTTTCACCTTTTTTAGCCATAATTATACCTCCTCCTTGAGCACATTACCTACATTATAACATGTTTTTCTATAAATTCAAACATTTTTTTATATTTTAAACAAATTTTATTTAGTTAATGTTTTTTCTTTTAGATAATTGTTATTATTACTATAATTAATATAATTTAATATTTGTTCTAAGTTATTACTATTATCTTTAGCATGCTCCAATCTTTTATTAACTTTTTTTAATATATTATTTTTATTTTCTATAGTTAATTGTGATATAATTTTAATTTGTTTTTCTATATCAATAAGTGATTCACTTTTTTCTAATTTGAAATCCATAGCATTCATTATTTTTTCTATAAATTTTATTTTTTCACTAATAGGAATATTATCATCATAATTTTTTATATTTAATATTTTACTCATGTAAAATTTTTCACCTGTTTTTATTCCTTCTTCATCATTTAAATATAGTAATATTGTTTTTAAAATATTTTTGTTATTACTTTTATGCTCTTTAAATAAAATATTAAACAAGAGAGGATATCTTGTAATTTCAATTTTTTCTTGAATATAACATGCTCCACCAAAGGCCGTTTCCATTATATCATTTGTATCATCTACTATTTCTCGATTATATTTTTTTAATCTTCTATATTCATTACAACTTATATATTGATTTATATAACTATCTAAATTAAAAACAGTACAATCATATCTTATTTTCATTTCTAATTTTGTTGAATATTTTTTTAAATCTTTTTTTATTTCCTTTATTTTTTGATTATTATAGGTTACTTTATAAGTATTTATTTTTTCATCATTTATAAATTCTAATTTCATATATTTGCTCCTTTTTATTAATATTACTAAAAAAAATTATTCTAGTCAATTGTCATAAAGTTTAAAATATGCTTCACTTACTTTTGTTGTAATTCTTCTATTAACATTTGTTTGATAATTACTATTATTGTCATAATTATATATATCTGGAGATATAATTGTAAATGTCACATTAGGGTCATCATATGGTGCATATGCAACAAAAGCATTACTAATTGTTTCTTTATCGACTTTTAAATCACCATCTGTATCAACAAAGCTTTGACTTGTACCTGTTTTTCCTGCTGGTTTGTATTTTAAATTAATATATCCATACCCAGTTCCACCAAGTTTTAATACTTCCTTAAATCCTTCTTTTACTCTATTTAAATATTTTTCTTCAGTTGTTACTTTATTTAATTCTTCATTTTTATATTCATATATCTTATTTGATAATGATTCTTCTTTTGATGAATAAACATCTTTTAATAGGTGCAACTTCATTCTTGAACCATTATTTGCAATCGTACTTATATACTGTGATAACTGAATTGGAGTATACGTATCATATTGACCTATTGAAAAGTCTAAAAGTAATCCTCCTACATCACTTTTTCCAACATTTCCTACACTTTCTCCTTTTAAATCTATTCCTGTTTTTACACCTAATCCAAATTCATTAAATGTTGTTCTATATTTTTTAAAGGCTTCTTTATTTGCTTTTAAAGCCATATTATATTTATATTTGGTTTTAGCAACTTTTAAAGCTGTGTAGTACTGATATGTATTTGATGATTTTTTTAGAGCAGTTATATCATTTAATGTACCAAGTGGCATCCAAGAACATTTAAGTGGCGTACTTGCAAGCTTAACACATGTATCATTTCTAACTTCATTTATTTTAAGTGCTGAATTATTATATCCCACTATATGTGATGCGCCTTTTACAACTGAACCTGGTGTAATTGGAGACGTTATTACAGCTGGTGTATAATCATATATTTTATAATCTTTATCTGTTTCTATTACCTGTTTTCCTGCCATTGCTAGAATTTCTCCCGTTTTTGGATTCGTTACAATAACAAATGATCTATTATAATATTCTGTATTTTTTTCTTTTTTTGCTTTAATTATTTCCTCTTCTAATATTTTCTCTATTTCACGTTGTAGTTCTATATCTATTGTAAGTACTATATCATTTCCTCTTGCTCCATATTGTTTTAATGTTTTTTCTCCTTCTTCATTTATTTCATAAATGTTTTTTTCTCCTTTTAAATAATCATCATATTCATACTCTAAATAACTTATTCCTACCTTATCATCTAAATTGTATCCTTTTTTTATATAATAATTTTTTAAATTGCTTGGTATATTATTTGAAACAGTTCCTAGTATTGATTTAAATGTATTATCATATAAGTATAATCTTTCCCAATCTAGTCTAATATTTATACCATTTAATTTACTTATATTAGCCGCAATTGTTGCATATTCTTTTTCTGTAACATTGCTATCTTTTATTATCTTTTCTTCATAACTATATCCTCTATTCATTAAGTAATATATATAAGCTGCTTTTTTATCTTTTTCACTAAATTTATTTATTTCTTCTTCTGGTACTCTTTCATATTTTAATTTTACTATATCTTCTTTTGTTATTTTTCGATATTCTAGTAATTCTAGTTCTTTTTCTGTTATTAATTTTTCTGATTCTTCTTTATGTTTTTTTAACCAAAATGTCTTATACATTTTATTTGTTGCTTTATTTTCTATTTCTATCATATCAACCAATTTATATGCAAGTGATATTTCTTCTTCTACTTTCAAATTATTTTTTACATAGTATATTATTCTTTTGGGTTTATTATCAACTATCAATTTATGATTTCTATCATATATTCTTCCTCTTGGAGCTGTTTTTCCTTCTATCTTTTTTTCTGTTAATTCTTTTAATTTTTCTACATAATAATCTTTTTTTACTATTTGAATATAAAATAGTTTTATAAATAAAATTATAAACGCTAATGTTACTATTAATATTAATATATTGTATCTTTTTTCTATTATTTCTTTTATATCATTATATTTTTTGTAGTAATTATATTTTATTTTTTTCTTTTTCATATAATTTATTTATCTTTTTAAAATCAATAATATGAAAAAACGAATCAATATATTTTTCTTTATTATTTTGATAATCTAGATAATATGCATGTTCATACATATCTAGTGCTATTATAGGTATCATATCATATAAATATGGGCTTTCTTCATTACTCATATTTATTATTTGTAATTCTTTATTTTTATTTATTACTAAATAGGTATATCCTGATCCTTTTAAGTTTAAAGCCATTTTTTTAAATTCTTGAACAAAATTTTCATATGTTCCATACTTTTTTTCTATTTCTTTTTTTATCTCTAGAATAGGTTTATTATTACCTAAATTACTTACACTATTAAAATATAGTTCATGATTTATTACTCCACCTAAATTATATATTATATCATCTCTATTTGCTATATTAAATAAATCTATATGTTTAAATAAATCTTCTTTATCATACTTATAGTTATAATTTTCTTTATTTAAAATATCATTTAAATTTTTTAAATATTTTAAATAATAGTTATTGTAGTGAATATATATTGTTCTATCACTAATATATGGTTCTAAAGTACTATAGTCTAATTCTTTTTTTTGATACATATTATTCCCCCTATACTTAATATTATTAAAATTTAACTACATTATTCTAAGACTTTTTCATATATTATTATGAGGTGTCTTATGATTTATAGATTAATTGAAAGAAATATTAAATCTTTAACAAAAGAAGATATAATTAACTACGCTAATAGTGAAAATGTTAAACTTGATAATAATGAAGTAAATATCATTTATAATACAATTAAAAGTGATTATAAAACTTTATTGTATGGTGATGGTGAACTTATTTTTAATAATATAAAAAGTAGGATTAATCCTACTGCTTATAAAAAAATTTATGAATTATATAATTTTTATAAAAATAAATATAAAAACTATCTATAATTATTATGCTTAATTTTAAATTTTTTAAACATAATAATTTCTAACATCTTCTATTAAATTTTTATTAAATTTTTTATTTTTTATCATATCTATTTCAAATTTATATGGTGGATATGATTTTTTATTTGTATTTAAATCTGTTATATATGGTGTTTCTAAAATTTTAGGAATATTTTTTAATTTTGGATTATATATTACTTTTAATAAATTTTCAAAACCAATTGTTCCAAATCCAATATTTTCATGTCTATCTTTATGACTTCCTTTTATATTTTTACTATCATTTATATGAATACATGAAAGTTTTTCTAAGCCGATTATGTTATCAAATTCTTCTAATACTTTATCAAAATCTTCTAGATCATATCCTGCATCATTAATGTGGCATGTATCTAGGCATACCTTTATTTTTTCACTATATTCTACACCATCAATTATTTGTTTTAATTGTTCAAAACTAATTCCAAGTTCTGTTCCTTTTCCTGCCATTGTTTCAAGACATATATCTACATTAGTATCACTAAATATTGACATATTTAAAACATCTATTATATTTTTTATTCCTTGTTCTATTCCTAAACCTACATGGCTTCCTGGATGAAGTACTATTTTAGTAACACCTAAATTTTGTACTCTTTCAATTTCTTGTCTTAAAAATTCGCTTGAAAATTCTCTGTTTGCATAATTAGCAGGATTTATTATATATGGTGCATGTACAACTACATTTCTTAAATCAATATTATTTTCTTTCATAATTTTTAAGGCTTCATATGTTTTCATATCATCTAATGGTACTCTTTTAGTATTTTGAGGAGCTCCTGTATAAAACATAAATGTATTTGCTCCGTAGCTTATTGCTTCTTTTACACTTCCAATTAATTGATCACTGCTTTTAAAAGAAACATGTGATCCTATTATAAGTTCATTCATTTTATCACCTTTGTTTTATTCCATGAATTGTATAATTCATCTAATTTTTCTCTTAATTCTGTATTAATAAGACTTGATCTTAATTTTTCAAATTCAATAATGTTTGAAAATTTTTCATTATATTCTTCTTCTGTTTTTAAATCACTTTTTAATACAACATATCCTAATTTTATTAATTTATAAAATCCTCTTTTTTTATTTTTAGATAATCCATCTTTTATATAATTGTATAAAAAGGGATTTTTTTTAAGACATTCATTATATAACTTATCAAAACTTTTTTTAGAAATATCTTTTTCTTTTAACATTTCATCAATAGTTAATTCTTTTTCTTGCATTTCATCTATTAATTCAATAATGTCTATAACTCTTAGACAATTTAAATTCATATTTTCTAATATATAACTTTTTATATCTTTATTTATAAATTTATTTTCTAACACAATCTTATATGAATTATCATTATCTAGATTATATTTTGCTAAAATTTGACTTTTTTCTTTTGGATTTTTTACTAATTCATTATGTATTTCAATCCATCTTTCTCTTTCATTTTTTTGATATATCTTAAAAAATTCATCAAATTTATTTTGATTTTCTATACTTAAGTATTGTTTTAAAGAAATAAATTGATCTACTTCACTTATTGTAAAGTTCACATTATTTATAATTCTTATGAATGTTTTTTTATTAAGTAATAGATAATCTATAAAATCTTTAATATTTTGTTTTTCAGGTGGAGATATTTTTATATAATTTTTAAAATACATTTTATATAATTTAACAAATAAATCATTTTTTCTTAGATATTCTAATAAAAAGGGATCTTTTATATTTCCATTCTTAGTAATTATACCAACTGGTATATCATTATATATATCATAATCATGATATACTAAATTTATTTCTTTATCATTGTATAATTTTATTTTTTCACTTTTATTTTTTATTGACTTTGCTATTAATTTAAATTGATCATCTAAATAAAATATTCTTGGACAATTTTTATATAATTTTAAACAATATTCATTATCTAATTCTTCACTATAATTTTCCTTTAAATAATTATATCCTTCTTTTAAATTAATATTATAATCAATTTCAAGTAAATACTTTTTAAATTCTTCCATATGTCTTTTTATATAATAATTATTTTCATTATCTCCATATAAACTAGTAATATCATCTTTATTATTACACATATTCATTCTATATCTAAGTTCAACATTTTTATCAAAATTAAATCCATCATTTTGATATATATTTAAATAATATAGAAGTTGTTCATAACCTCTATTGGTTGTATTACTTAAGATATTTTCGTTTTGAAGAAACATTTCTATAGGAATCAAAAGAAAGTTTATATTAAAATTTTTATATTCTTTTTTTAAATATTCAAAATCTTTACTTTTTAAGGCTTCAAAATATTTAATAGCATAAATTTTTTGATATATTTCTTGATTTGAACTTATATAGTTAGTCCATCCATTTAATAATTGATATAAATTTTTAAGTATAATTAAATGGGGGTTTCCTTTAGGTTTTTCTCCAAGGAAAAATGTTCCATATTCACATTTTAAATAATAATTAAGTCCAATCTTTTCTATTTGTATATTTATTTTTTGATTTAAATATCTTTCAATTTCTTCGGTATACTCTTGTCTATAATTTGTATAATCTTCATCATTATATATAAAATCTTTTAAACTCCCTTCTTCTAGGGAAAAAGTATTTGGTACTTCCATTGACATATAACCACCAATTTAATTATAGCATGCATATTTTAAAAAGTAAATTTTTTAAATAAGGTCTTTTTTCTTTATTATATATGTTTTTTCTTTTGTATAAAAAGCATAAAATACATCTTCTAATTCTAAGTTATTTTTTTCTAACATTTTATATACCCATAATGTATCTTTGTTTATTTCTTTTAATACATCATAATCAATTGTGCCATCTAAGATAATTGGAAGTGGATAGTCTTTTGTTTTTTGAAATACGGATAATGTACCACTATTTTCTAAAACAGCATAATCTACTTCTTCAATACTTTTTATTCCTTTTTCTCTAAGTTGTGTTATTAAGTCATCTAAACTATATCTTAATTTAGTCATTTGATTAAAGCATACTTTTCCAGCTTTTATTATAACATTTGGTTTACCATCTATAATGTTTCTTATTTTACTACTTTTTAGTGTTATATAGCTTAATGATACTTCTATTACTACTAATGATATTATTGGTATTAATGATACAAAAATTGAACTTTTATAGTTTTCTATACAAATGGCTGCTAATTCTGCGATTAAGATAGTTACTATTAAATCTATTATACTTAATTCTCCTACTTCTTTTTTCCCCATTATTCTATATGCTAGTACTATTATAAAATATAAAGCTATTGTTTTTAAACACATATTTAAATACATATTATCACCCATTTTATTATGAGGTTACATATTTTTTTTATTCAATCATATTTTTTATTAAGGAGGATTTTTATGAATTATATAAAAAATTTATCTTTAAGTATTTTATATATTATTTTATCAATTTTATTATTGACATTTATTATGACCATTTTCTCTTATTTTAATATCATTGGTGATAAGACTATATCTATCTTTAAAATAATTATACCTGTTATTTCTTTATTTATAGGAGGATTTTTAATCGGAAAGAAAAGTTTAAAATCTGGTTGGCTTGAAGGGTTAAAATTAAGTTTAGTTTTTTTAATAATTCTTTTATTATTTGAATATTTGGCTTTAAATCAAGTAGCTGATATTAAAAACTTAATTTTTTATTTGATATTATCTTCTTCTTGTATGTTAGGCTCTATGATAGGTATTAATAAAAAAAAGATAAATAAAAATTAAAAAGATAATTAATCAATTATCTTTTTTGTTATTTCAAATATTTTATTTTTTATATATGCTAGAATGCTTGATATAACAAATACTATCAATATTATAGGTATCATGTACTTTAAATATTCTATTGGTGTTTTTAAATAATTATCTAAAGTTTTATAAACTACTAAATCTATTATATATGAAAATAGGTATATATCTAATGATAATTTAGAAATACTAGTAACTATTTTAATAATTAATTTATTTTTTAAATTAACTTTATATAATAACAAGAAGAAAATAGTAGAGATTATTATTGTTTGTAAACTATTATATCCACCTATAAAGTTAGATGAAAAAGTACTATTATAATTATATATATATGAAATAATTGTTTCTAGTAATAAAATTGATATAAAAGCTATTATTCCTTTTTTCTTATCTATATCTATTTGATACTCATTTATATATGCTCCAATAAAATAATATATAAAAGGATATAGTTGATTCCACCAATCTGGAATCATTTCTAATCTAACTCCATCTATTTTTAAATAATTTATAAAGGGATATATAGAACACATAGAAATTAAAGTAATTATCAAAATTTGTTTTTTCTTTTTTGTATTTAGTGAATTATATAATATATTTAAAAATGGAATCATTAAAAATAGACCAATATACATTTCTATATACCAAGAATATCCACAAGCTGTAAAATCAAAAATACTTACTATCATTCTTAAAATTCTTATATTTTCGTGTAAATAAAATTTTCTAAATAAAATACATATTATAGAAATTAAAAAATAACTATATAAAATACTTTTAATTCTTTTATAGTATTCTTTATTTAATTTACTTTTTCTTTTCAAATAACCTGTTAATAACATAAATATTGGTACACAAATATAAAACATCCATCTAAATAATATTGATATAAACATTCCAAGCCCTGTAACTTTTGCTTCATAAAATCCATTATTTAAAAAGAAGTGAACTGATGGTACAAATAGTATTGCAAAAAAACGTATTAAATCTAAGCTTGTTAACCTTTTCATATAACCACCCTTCTTTTATTTTACCACATTTTTATATATTTTTGTTATATATTTGCTTTTATATGTTATAATATCTTACTATGAGGTGTATTTATGAAAAAAAAGAAACAAAAAATTTTTAATTTAAATTTAGCTTTAATTATTATATCTATTTGTTTATTAATCTCTATTATACTTAATATTTATATTTATAATAATAAAAGTAATAATTACATTGTAGATGAAAATATAGTTTTTTTTGGTGATTCAATTACTAATAAATATAAGGTAGAAGAATTTTTTCCTAATAATCATGTTATTAATAGTGGTATAAGTGGTGATGGTAGTGAAGATTTGCTTAAAAGAATGGATGATGTTTATAAATATAATCCTTCAAAAGTTTTTTTACTTATTGGAATTAACGATTTAAATCATGATATTAAAGAAAATGATTTACTTAATAATATTCAAAAAATTATTAACGGAATAAAGGCAAATAGAAAATATACTAAAATATATGTTGAATCTATTTATCCTATCAATAGAAATACTTTTAATGATAAGGATTATTCTTTTAATGAGAATGTTACAAACGATACTATTAAAGAATTTAATAAAAAGTTAAAAAATTTATGTAGGGAAAATGAAATTACTTACATTGATGTTTATAGTAAGCTTTTAGATTCAGATGGAAATTTAAAAGATATTTATACTATTGAAGGTTTACATTTAAACGATTTAGGTTACTATAAAGTTACTTCTAGCATTATTAATGAAGTTAAAAATTAAAAAAATAATCAATATGAACTGAACCCCAAAAGTTGGACAGTTTATTAATAGTTTCTAATTAGAGGATTGTAACCTGTATTTTACAGGAGA
>CAKPMH010000002.1 GCA_934167935.1 uncultured Bacilli bacterium | reverse complement strand
CCTCCTTTCGGAAGTGTATTATATCACTTTCTTTAAACTGCTTTTTTAATTGTGTCTACTCTAAGGGGTGCAGTTCATAAAAGTTGTTTTTATTATAAAAAAATGTTAAAATTAAATAGGTGATAAAATGAAAATAGGAATAGGAAATGATCATAGAGGTTTTGAATTAAAAAAACAACTTGTAAAGTATTTAGAAAATTTAGGATATGAAGTTATCAATTATGGTTCAAACAGTACAGAATCAGTTGATTATCCTATCTATGCTTTTAAAGTTGGAGAAGCAATACAAAAAGGTGAGATAGATAGAGGTATTCTTATTTGTAGAACAGGTATAGGTATGAGTATTGCATGTAATAAGGTAAAAAAAGTAAGATGTGCAAAAATTGACAATGAAGAAGATGCAAAATTAACAAGAATAGATAATGATAGTAATGTTATGGCTATAAGTTATGAAAAAGATATAAAAGAAATAGAAAAAATAATAAAAGCATTTTTAGAAACAAAATTTAGTGAAGAAGAAAGACATCAAAGAAGAATTAAAATGATAGATACATATGGTGAAGTATGACAATAAAAACAATACTTTATATAATATTTATACCAATAATAATGTGGGCATTAGACGCAGTAAATATAAATGCTATATTTAAAAAAAATAGATATTATCAAGCTAGATTATTTTATTTATTTTTAGTTTTAATAATGTCTTATTTAATGGTAAATTTTATAATAGATTTTACAAATTATACAAAATTAATATAAATTGACAAGAAATTTGTCAATTTTTTTTTATAATTAAAAAAAATAAAAATAATATAATATATAAAGGAGAAAATATGAAAAAAGTAATAATAACAATTTTATTTATAATATTAATACCATATTTAGTCGTAACAATTTTTATAAAAAATAATGAAATAAAATTTAAATTTATTTCAAATAATTTTGTTAGAGTGAAAAGGGAAAATACAAACTTAATAGAAGAAATACCATTTGAAGAATATGTAAAGGGAGTTCTTGCTGGAGAAATGCCATCATCATTTCATATAGAAGCATTAAAAGCTCAAGCAGTAGCTGCAAGAACGTATGTCTTAAAAAAAATGGAAGAAAATAAAAGTAAGGATTATGATATTGTAGATACCATCAAAAACCAAGTTTACCTAGATGATGAAACATTAAAAAAAAATTGGGGTAAAAATTATACAAAAAATATAAATAAAATAAAACAAGCTATAATAGAAACAAAAGGTGAATATTTAACCTATAATAACGAAATAATAACAGCTTTCTTTTTTTCAACAAGTAATGGAAAAACAGAAAATTGTGAAGAAGTATTTAAAGAAAAATTACCATATTTAAAAAGTGTTAATTCATCATGGGATCTAGATGTAAATCCAAATTATAAAGTAGAAAAAACAATTTCATTAAAAGAATTTTATAATAAATTAGGACTTAATTATAATAAAAATTTAACAATTAAAGTTTTAAATTATACAGAAGGTAATAGTATAAAAACAATTAAAATAAATAATAAAACATATAAAGGTACCGACGTAAGGTACAAATTAAATTTAAAATCAGCTGACTTTACAATAGAACCAAATGAAGACAATGTAAAAATAACAACAAGAGGAAATGGTCATGGTGTTGGTATGAGTCAATATGGTGCTAATGCCATGGCACTTAAAGGTAATACATATGATAAAATATTAAAATATTATTATAAAGATGTAGAAATAACAAAAAATTAGTATAAAAAAATTAGATTTGCTCACACTTTTAATAGAGGTGATGAAATGGCAAATAGAAAGTTAAAAAAATCAGTAATATATGGCATTTACAGTTTAGCATTTATTTCAATGATAGGTATTATTTATTTAGTAGAAGCAAATATTCCTAAGAAAGAATTTAATAAAAATGAATTTAGTTATGTTTCAAAAACGATATTTGATGATATAATACCAGTTATTAATGTAGAAGAAAAAATATTAAAACCATATACTGCAGACGATGTAAAAATAACTAATACATATTATGATTATAAAGGAGAAGAAACTACTCAACAAAATTCAATAATGTATTATGAAAATACATATATGCAAAGTACAGGAGTATTTTATGGAAAAGATACAAAATTTGATGTTGTATCAATATTACCTGGAACAGTAGAAGAAATAAAAGAAGATGAATTACTAGGAAAAATAATAAAAATAAAACATAATGATAATGTAATTAGTGTATATGAGTGTTTAAGTGAAACAACAATAAAAGAAGGAGATAGTGTAATAGCAGGACAAGTTATTGGACAAAGTGGAACTTGTAAAATAAAAAATGATATAAACAACAATGTATATTTTGAATTATTAATAAATAATGAAACTGTAAATCCAGAAGAATATTATGGAAAAACATTAAAAGAAATAGGGTAATACCCTTTTTTTTCATAAATAAAAAAATCATTTATATAATTAATTGAGGGGTGTTTAAATGAATTATATAAATGAAAGAGTTTTAAATGAAACGCAAGTTATTTTAAAAAATGGTTATACTATAAGAGAAATAGCAAAAATATTTAAAGTTTCAAAAAGTACAGTACATAAAGATTTAAATGAAAGACTCTTGAAAATAGATAAACAAAAATATAAGGAAGTTAACAAAATATTAAAGTATCATATAGATATAAGACATATTAGAGGAGGAGAGTCAACAAAAAATAAATATTTAAACAGTAAAGAGGGATAAAATGTTTTCAAAAGATATAGGAATAGACTTAGGAACAGCAAACATACTCGTATATGTAAAAGGAGAAGGAATAATAATAAATGAACCAAGTGTGGTAGCAATAGATTCAGAATCAAAAAAAACATTGGCAATAGGTTCAAAAGCAAATGATATGTTAGGAAGAACACCAGGAGATATAAAAGCAATTAGACCACTTAAAGATGGTGTAATTGCTGATTTTGATGCGACAGAAATAATGTTAAATTATTACTTAAAACAAGTAAACGGGAAAAATTTTTTTAGTAGGCCAAGAATTTTAATATGTTGTCCATCAAATATAACACAGGTCGAAAAAAATGCAATAAAAGAAGCAGCAGAAAGGACAGGAGCAAAAAAAGTATTTATAGAAGAAGAACCAAAAGTAGCAGCTATAGGAGCAGGAGTTGACATATCTCTTCCTAGTGGAAATATGGTAATAGATATAGGTGGTGGTACTACAGATATAGCCATATTATCACTTGGAAGTATCGTAACAAGTGCCTCTATAAAAATAGCTGGTGATACATTTAATAATGATATAAAAAAATATGTAAAAGATAAATACAAACTTTTAATAGGAGATAGAACAAGTGAAGAAATAAAATTAAAAATAGGATCAGTATATCCTAAAACAAGAAAAGACCAAATGGAAGTTAAAGGAAGAAACCTTTTAACAGGTCTTCCATTTAAAATAATACTTTCAAGTGAAGAAATATTAGAAGCATTAAAAAAAAGTGCCAATATGATTGTTAGCAAAGTTAAAAATGTATTAGAACAAACACCACCAGAACTATCTTCAGATATAATAAATAAAGGTATAATATTAACAGGAGGTGGATCCTTAACAGTAGGACTTGATAAATTATTAGAAACAGAACTTAAAGTACCAGTTAAAATAGCAGAATCACCACTTACATGTGTAGTAGAAGGAACAGGAATACTTCTAAATAATATGAATCTTATAGATAGACATTAAAATAATATAATGGTATAATTAGTTAGGTGGTAAAATGAATCAAGATTTAATCTTAAGAATAATAGGAATGATTGCAATACCATTCATATGCGTTGTATCAATAATACCTTTAATAAAAAAAATAGCTATAGATATTAACGCAATAGATATTCCAGGTGGAAGACATATACACAAAAAAGCAACTCCTAAATTAGGTGGACTTGGTATTTTCTTTGGTTTTTTACTTGGATATATGATATTTGGAACACATAGCTCCATAATGAATGGAATTTTAATAGGAAGTTTTATAATTATATTAGTAGGAGTAATAGATGATATAACAGAACTCGGATCTCTACCACAATTTATTGGACAACTTATAGCTGCCTCTGTTGTAGTGTTTTATGGTGGTTTAGTTATTAAGAATGTTAGTGCATTTGGCTTATATATAGATTTTAATATTCTTTCATATCCACTTACAATCTTTTTTATAGTAGGATGTATAAATTGTATTAATTTAATAGATGGATTAGATGGATTATCAGGAGGAATTAGCGCAATTTATTATTTAACAATAGGAATAATTGCTATAATTAAAGGAAAAACAGGTTTAGATTTTGTTCTTGCATTTACAATGCTTGGTTCAACATTAGGTTTCCTAGTATATAATTTTAATCCAGCAAGTATATTTGCTGGCGATTGTGGGTCTAATTTTATGGGATTTATGATAGCTGTAATTGCACTGTTAGGATTTAAAAATGTAACAATGACATCTTTTATAATTCCACTTATAATACTTGCTATTCCAATACTTGATACATTATTTGCTATTATAAGAAGAGCTTTAAAAGGTGAGCCAATATTTAAAGGTGATAGGTTTCATTTACATCATCAATTATTAAATAGAAATTTTACAACAAAACAAACAGTATTTATTATATATATAATAGATGCCTTATTTGCTTTTGCATCAATTCTTTATGTTTTAAAAGATAAAGAAGTAGGATATATTGTTTATGGAATTCTATTAATATTAGTTTTAATATTAGTATTAAAAACAAATATAGTATTTGATAGAGAAGAAATAAAACAAAAATTTAAAAAGTCTAAATAGACTTTTTTTGTATAAAAAAATAATATAATGGAATAATAATTTTAGGTGATATTATGAATTTAAATGAAACACTAATGGTCATTCCAAGAAGTTTATTTTCAATATTTATATTATATATAGTTACAAAATTAATAGGTAAAAAACAAGCATCTGAATTAAGCTTATTTGATTATGTTATAGGTATATCAATAGGAAATTTTGCAGCAGAAATGATAATTAATATGGATACACCTTATTTATATGGATGTATTGCTATTATAACGTTTGGTCTTATTTCCTATATAGTTTCAATAATAACAATGAAAAGCATAAAATTAAGAAGGATAATAATAGGTACTCCTACTATAGTAATAGAAAATGGAAAAATATTAGAAAAAAGTTTAAGAAAATTAAAAATGGATATTAATGATTTATTAGAGCAAACAAGAATTGGCGGAGTATTTGATGTAAGTGAAGTAGATTATGCAATAGTAGAAGCAAATGGTAAATTAACAATTATGAAAAAAAGCAAATATAATCCATTAACACCTAATGATATGAATTTAAAAGTGGAAAATAAAGGATTAGTAGCAAATGTAATAATTGATTCAGAAATAATGCATAATAATTTAAAAAATATGAACAAAAAAGAGGATTGGTTATATAAAGAATTAAAAATAAAAGGGTATAGAAATTTAGATAAAATATTATTAGCAACCTTAGATAATAATAATAAATTAATAGTATATGAAAAAAACAAAAATTTAGAACCAAATAAAGTATTGGAATAATATTGAATAATAAATATAAAAATGATATCATAATGTAGGTGATATCATGAAAATATTAAGAAAAAATAAAGAATTAGATATAATACCAATAACATATTTTAAAATATTAGATTATAAATATCTAATATATACAACAAGTCAAAATACAAAAGATAGAATTATTTATATAGCTAAATTAATTGATGAATATAAATTGATATTACCAGAAGAAAAAGAATTAAATATATTAAAGAATTTAATTAAAAATTTTCTATCAGAAAGAGTAAATATAAAAGAATTAAAAGATATTAAATATGAATATATTGATATAAAAGAAATAGAAAATAGAGTCTTAAAAGAAAAAAACGAACAAAAAATAATTCTTTCAACAGAAAAATATTTAAAACTTTTATCAAATAAATATTTAACATATCCAGAATTAAAAATAATAAATATGGAAGAAATAATGAAAGAAGGATATGATAAAAATAATGAAGAAGCAACAAATATATGTATATCACTATTATTGCTATATTTTATATTTATTATAATTTTTCAAATAATATTAATTATATTAGATAAATCAAAATTAAGCTTATATACATTAACAGGACCAACTTTAATACTTTGGACACTTGTTATTTCCCTATTTAGTATGGTGGCATATAATTTTGAAGAAAAAAACATAATAGAATCATGGTTAACAACTTTTTTAATAATATTTATTTTCTTAATATTATTAAATTTAATACTTGGAAACTTATTAATTTCATATGTTGCATTAAAAAGTTTAATTTATTCAATATTTTTTACTATTCCATATACAATATCAAAAAAAATATCATTTAAAATAGTAAATAAATTAAAAGCACGAAATTATTTGACCTATTTTTGTATCTACTTAGTACCATTTGCTTTAATATTTATAGGACTATTTAAATTATATAATACATATATAATAGATTACGTAAATTTAATAATAAATAAATTTTAAAAAAATGAAGATTACTTCATTTTTTCTTTTAATATTTTTTTTCCTTTTTTAAGTAATTTTCGTCTTGCTTTTTTATCATAATATAAGTAAATGGAAATACAAATTATAATAATAATAGTTAATAAAAATTTAACCCATATATTCATATTCATAATGTAGTCTCTAAGAGTATCTTCTCTATTACTCCAAATACCAATCTTATTATTTTTAGCTTTTACTTCTTCTTTTTTTAAAATATCAGTATAACTATAATCACCATAAAGATATGCAACTTTAGCAAGTCCTTTACTAACTAATTCTTTTTGAAGAAGACTATCATCTACATATATCCAAGCAAGATATCTATTATATTTATCTAATTTATCACTATTAGAATCAAATTCAATATAAATTTTTCCTTCTTTTAATCTTTTACAAGTATATAAGCTTGCTTCCTTACCATAAGCTTCTGCATCTTTTTTTGGATGTTTAACTTCAGGAGTATCAATAGCCAAAAATCTAACTTTAATTTCTTCACCATTATATATAAATCTAGCTGTATCACCATCAACACATTTTGCTAAAGTAACACCCTCTTTATTACTTGCAAATACATTAAATGGAAATAATAAAAATAAAAATAAAATTACATATATCTTTTTCATACTATCACATCAATATTATAATACAAAAAAACTTTACATACAATGTTTTTTTATGATATACTAAATGCTGGCAAGAGGAAGTGTAAATATGAAAAATATAAGAAATATCGCTATAATAGCACACGTAGACCACGGAAAAACAACATTAGTAGATCAATTACTTAAAAGTTCAGGAACATTTAGAGAAAATGAACAAGTAGATGTAAGAGTAATGGATTCAAATGATCTTGAAAAAGAAAGAGGAATTACAATTTTAGCAAAAACAACTGCTATAAATTATAAGGATTATAGAATTAATATATTAGATACTCCAGGACATGCTGACTTTGGTGGAGAAGTAGAACGTATAATGAATATGGTTGATGGAGTAATACTTGTAGTCGATGCATACGAAGGAACTATGCCTCAAACAAGATTTGTACTTAAAAAAGCTTTAGAAGCAAAAGTAACACCTATATTAGTTGTTAATAAAATAGATAAACCAACAGCACGTCCAACAGAAGTAGTAGATGAAGTTTTAGATTTATTTATTGAATTAGGTGCAGACTTAGATCAATTAGAATTCCCAGTAATATATGCATCTGCACTTTCAGGAACTTCAAGTTTTGATCCAGATATCAGTACTCAAAAAGAAACAATGGCTCCAATATTAGACACTATAATTGATTATATACCAGCTCCAAAAGTTGAATTAAATGGTACTTTACAATTTCAACCAGCACTTTTAGATTATAATGACTTTGTTGGAAGAATTGGAATTGGTGTTGTTAAAAGGGGAAAAATTAAAGTTAATCAAATGGTTTCATGTATTAGATTAGATGGTTCTATTAAACAATTTAGAATTGCTAAAATGTTTGGATTTATTGGTCTTAAAAGAATAGAAATAGAAGAAGCAGAAGCGGGGGATATCATTGCTATATCAGGTCTTCCTGATATAAGTGTTGGAGAAACTGTATGTGAAGTAGGATATGAAGAAGCTTTACCACATTTAAGAATTGATGAACCAACTCTTCAAATGACATTTGGTGTAAATACTTCACCATTTGTCGGTAGAGAAGGTAAATTTGTTACTGCAAGACAAATAGAAGAAAGATTAAAGAAAGAAACAGAAAAAGATGTATCACTTAAAATAGCACCAAATGATAATGAATCATTTATAGTATCAGGAAGAGGAGAACTTCATTTATCAATATTAATAGAAACAATGAGAAGAGAAGGATTTGAACTTCAAGTTTCGAAACCTGAAATAATTGTAAAAGAAATTGATGGAGTAAAAAGTGAACCATTTGAAGATGTTCAAATTGATGTACCAGAAGAATATGTAGGATCTGTAATAGAAGCTTTAGGTAATCGTGAAGGAATAATGGAAAATATGACTAGTCATGAAAATCAAGTTAGATTAAATTATGTTGTACCATCACGTGGATTAATTGGTTTTACAACTGAATTTATGACTATGACAAAAGGATATGGAATGTTAAATCATACATTTAAAGAATATAGAAAAATGGCTAGTAATAATGTAGGTGAAAGAAAACTTGGTGTATTAGTTTCTATGGAAAATGGAAAATCAACAGCATATGCAATAGGTGGATTAGAAGATAGAGGAATTATGTTTATTGAACCTGGTGTAGATGTTTACGAAGGTATGATTGTAGGAGAACATACTCACGATAATGATTTAGCTGTAAATGTTGTTAAGGGTAAAAATTTAACTAATACAAGAAGTGCTGGAAAAGACCATACAGTTGTATTAAAAAGGCCTAGACAAATGAGTCTAGAAGTGTGCTTAGATTATATTAATAGTGATGAATTAGTTGAAATTACACCACTTAACTATAGACTACGTAAAAGAATTTTAAATACAAATGAAAGAAAAAAATTTGACAGTAAAAAATAGGAATTATTAGTTCCTATTTTTCTTTTTCAAAAAATTTAACGATAGGTACTTCAAGTAAATTAGCAATTTGTTCTAAAGTATCTATTGAAATTGTTTGATGAGTTATAGATTCAAGCTTTGCTATAAAGCTATCACTTAATAATAATTTTTCTGCTAGTTCTCTTTGAGTCCACCCTTTTTTCTTCCTATATTTCTTAATATTTTTACCTATAATATTATAAATATTTTCATTATTACTGCTCACTTTTATCACCACCTTAATTTTCTCACAAAAAGCTTAAATTTGTTATAGACTAATAATCTAAATAAATGTATAATATAGTAGGTGATACAATGTATTTAAAATTAAAAAATTTAAGAAAAACAAATAATTATACAATATATGATATGGCAAATAAACTAAATATATCATATGTTCAATATTATTTTATTGAGCATGAAAAAAGAGTTTTATATTATGATATGGCAATAAAAATTGCTGACATTTTTAGTATGAAGCCAGATCAAATATTTTATACAAAAAAATCAAATTAATTTATTTGATTTTTTAAATAATAATTTCTAAGTTCTTTGAATCTTTGATAGTGTACTATTTCTCTTTGTCTTAAAAAAGCTAATGGTTTTAAAACTTCCACATCATCAGTTAAGTCCATTAAGTGTTCATAGGTAGCTCTAGCTCTTTGTTCAGCAGCCATATCACTTTCTAAATCAGTAATATGATCACCTGTTGTACTTATATAAGATGTAGTATATGGAACACCATTTGGATCGCTTAAGAAAAATGTTCCATCATGAATAGCAAAATTTCCTCCCAAGCCATTACTTTTAATTTCTTCTATAGTTGCATTTTCCATTAATTGATAAATCATTGTAGCAATCATTTCTAAATGTCCAAGTTCTTCTGTTGCAATATCAGTAAGTAAAGCCTTACCTTTAGAATCAGGCATTGAATATCTTTGGTTCATGTATTGAAGTGCAGCACTTAACTCTGAATCAGGTCCACCATATTGACTCATTAAGTATTTAGCCATTTTTAAATCCTTTTTCTTTATATTAACAGGATATTGTAATTTTTTTTCATATATAAACATATTAACCTCCTAATTTTCCCAAGGCCATGGACTATCATCCCAACTCCATGGTGTTTTATTAGTAGCTTCACTACTTACTAAAAGTGGACCAAATTTTTGCTCATATTCCATCATTAATTTATTTGCTTCATTTTTATATTGATTAAATAATTCTATCATATCTTTATCATTACTATAAATATCTAAATAAAGATTTATATCATGAGCTGCGAATGATATAGCATTTAAATACAACATTAATGATTCTTTATCATTTTTAGGCATTATATCAATTGCCATAACTTTATAATCATTATATAAATCAGGAAACATATTTCCTCTTACAAATCCATTATAAGGATCATATAAAGATGCTTTATCTTCATCTTTTGTATACATAGGATCATTATAATTATTATTTGTATAATTATAATAATCTAATTTATTTCTATATTCGTACATATTTTTCCTCCCACAATATCGTACGTTTTTAGGTAAAAAGTGTATAGGTTATTAACTATTTTTAAAACTTTTTAATGAAAAGTATTGTCAAATAAGTAAAAAATTGATAAAATATATTAGTAATTTAGATGGCGTGATTGGTGAAGTGGTTAACACGGCGGATTGTGGTTCCGTTATGCGTGGGTTCGATCCCCACATCGCGCCCCATATTGAAATTTACGCACACCTTTGTGTGTTAAATAAGTAAAAGTTCGTAATACTTGGTATTATGGACTTTTTTCTTTAGCAAAGGTGGTGAGATTATAAAATGAATGTGTCCATAGAAATTTTAGAATTTCCTTTGTGCGTAAAAAATAAGATACTAAGAATTAAAAATATAACTAAACTAAACATAGAATATATTGCAGGAAAGAATATTATCTTTAATAATTCTAATTTAGGATTAAAAGAACCACATAAGATTATTATTAGTAACGGTATAGATACATTAGTTTTACTTTGTTATGACGATGATACAAATCTATATAATGAAGAGTTATCTGATGTTGTTACCATATCAGAACTAGCAAACATAGTTAATGAGTTTTTAGAAAAAAATTAAAAAAATTTTAAATTTTATTTTTCACTTTGTTTATAAGGGTAAAATGGTATTTTTACTATTTATTTTTCAAAATCGTGCCGTTGCATGTCCTAAAAAAATGTGATATTATGGTAATATACGATAATTATAGATAAGTCGTATATTGAGTAGTTTTTGAAGTTCTTACACAAGGGAAATTCTCTTGTGTTTTTTTGTCGTTTAAAAAATATAGAAAAGGAGAGATGAAAAATGGATGACAAAAAATATGTAGTAGGACTTTACCCTAGAGTTTCAACAGAGGATCAATTTAGAAATGGTCATAGTTTAGGAGAACAAAAAGAAAGAATGTTGAAACTATGTGATTACAAGAATTACGAAGTTTATAAGGTGTATGAAGATGCAGGGATAAGTGCTAAAGATATGAATAGACCTGCATTTCAAGAAATGATTCAAGATATTAAAGATGGGAAGATAAACAAGATAATTGTTTATAAGTTAGATAGACTTACTCGCTCTATCAAAGATTTAGAAGAAATATGTACCTTTCTAGAAGAAAATAATTGCAGTTTAGAAAGTATGTGTGAAGATATTAACACATCAACAGCAAATGGTAAGTTTTTTATTAGAATGCTTACCATCCTTGCTCAACTAGAAATAGAACGAACAAGTGAAAGAACTAAATTTGGAATGATTGGTGCAGTAAAGAAAGGTCATTTTGTAGGACGTGCTCCTATTGGATATGATAAGCAAGATAAAAAATTAGTTATAAATGATATTGAAAGTGAAGTTATTAGAAGAATATTTGATTTATATATTAAAGGAATGGCTGCTAATGCAATTACTAAACTATTAAATGAAGAAAAGGCATTAAATAGAAAATGGATACCTACTCTAGTAGATAGAATATTATCTAATGAAATTTATATTGGTAATTATGTTCATAGAAAAACTATTAGTATAGAAGAATCTCAAACTTTTATTGGAGTTGCACCAGCAATTATTGAAGAAGAAGTATTTAATATTGCTCAAGTACAAAAACAAAAAAATTTAAAAAATTATAAAAGAAAACAGACTTATATTTTTATGCAAAGTATTAAATGTCCTAAATGTGATACTATCATGGGTGGATGTTCTAGTAAGAGTCATACCGGAGAAAAACATTGCTATTATCAATGCGTTAATTGTAAAACAAGAGTAAGTGAAAAGAAAATTGAAAAACAAATGATTAACTTTCTAGATGATATGTTAGATTTTTTCTTACTTATAGATAATACTTATAAGCCATACTTATATCAAGATACTGAAAGTGAATTAAAGAAATGTAATAAAATAATTGATGAATTAGAAACAAAAGAAAAAAGAATTAAGAAAGCATTTGTAGATGGTATTGTTGAAGAAATAGAATTAAAAGATGAATTAGATTTTATT
The DNA here is from genome assembly GCA_934167935.1 of uncultured Bacilli bacterium. Next base: position 62,938 of record CAKPMH010000002.1, on the reverse strand, counting down.
AAAAATCAAAAGAAAATGACTGAAGAAAAAATAAAAGATTTATCTATAAAAGAAAGCTCAGAAGATTATAAAAACGAATTGAGATTAATATATAATTTAAAACAACTAGAACAAATAAAATATAAATCTTATCATGTTAGAAAAAATAAATTATGGGATAAACTACCCAAAGAGCAAAAACAAGAATTAGTATTTAAATATATTGATAATATTAGTATAGAAATAGATAAAAAGAAAAATGTATCTATTAAAAAGATTAATATTAATAAAAAAGAAATTAAAAATATTGGTTATATGTTTAGAGAAAATTGTTTTGATTTAGTAATTAACTCTAATGATAAGAATCTAATATTATCTAATTATAAATCAAAAGAAGATATAGAAAGTTATATTAAATCTTTGAGTGAATTTTATAAAATTAAGCAAATCAATTTTAATTCAATTAATTTAGAAGAATTTAATAAAGATAATAGTTTATTACAGATAATTCCTAATAAAAAAGAAGATAGATTTGATAAGGAAACTTTAACATTACTATCAATAAATGCTTAAAATATGTTACAATTATATTGGAGATGGTATTATGCAATATAAAAGTATTTATGAGCAAAATGAAACATTCATATCAATATTAAAGCAAAACAATGATTTAATGACTATATTAGATTATATATCAGAATTAAAATTACCAAATTTTTATATTGCTGCGGGTTCTGTATTTCAAACTATTTGGAATTACTATGATAATAAGCCACTTAATTCTGGTATAAAAGATATTGATATAATATATTATGATTCTAATAATCTTTCAAAAGAAGATGAAAAAAAACTAGAAAATAAAATAATAAATCATTTCAAAGAATTAAATTATGAGTTTGATGTTCATAATGAAGCTAGAATGCACCTATGGAAAAAAGATAATGAGAATAAAAATATAGATCAATATAAAAATTCAGAGGATGCAATTAATCAGTGGATAGCTACTGTACATGCAATTGGAGTTACAAAAGAAAATAATCAAATTAGAGTATATGCTCCATATGGACTTAGTGACATTTTTAGTAAAACTATTAGACCAATAAAACACAAAAATAATTCAAAAGAATTATATGATAAAAAAGCAACAAGTTGGAAAAATAGATTTGATAGTTTAACGATTATTGAATGGTAATATAATGAATTATGATTAAATTAAATTTAAGGAGGAAAAATAATGAAAAATATAATAATAACTGGTGGAGATGATGGTTTAGGTAAAGCAATTGCCAAATTATTAAGTGAGAAAAATAATATAATAACTATATCTAAAACAGAAGAAAATGCAATAAGAATATCAAAGGAAATTCCAAGTGCAGAATGCTATACTTGTGATATTACAAAGTCAGATGAAGTTGATAAAACTATCAAAACAATTATCGAAAATCAGGGTGATATAGATATATTAATTAATAATGCTGGGGTTTGGTTAGCTGGTGATTTAACTGAAAATTCTTATGAACAAATTAGTAATTGTATAGATGTCAATACTAAAGGCCCTATTTATATGACTAAAGCAATTCTTCCAAATATGTATAAGCAAGGAAAAGGATTAATAATAAATGTTTGTTCACAAGCAAGCTTTGATAGTGATGATTTTTCCACAGTATATAATGCTTCAAAATGGGCAATGAGAGGTTTTAATCGTTCAATACAAAAAGATGTTAGTAAAAAAGGAATCAAAGTGACTGGGTTTTATCCGGGATTTATGCAGACTAATATTTTTAAAAAAGCAGGTAATGATTATGATACATCTACAGGTTTAGAGGTAGAAAAAGTTGCTAGAGCAATTGAATTTATAATTAATTGTGATGAGGACGTTATTATTCCAGAATTTGGAATAAAAGACATTGAAAATTATTAATAAGAAAGGAAAATATCATATTATGAAAATTACTAAATATCCTCAATCATGTTTAATGGTTGAAACAAATAATAAAAAAATATTAATTGATGCTGGAGGATTAAAATATCAAGATAAATTTTTAGATTATTGGAAAAATGTTGATTTAGTTTTAATTACTCATAAACATGGTGATCATATTAAAATTGATGCTTTAAAAGAATTAAATAAACCAATTTATTCTACTCAAGAAGTGCAAAATACTTACCCAGAAATAGAATTTAATATTGTAAAAGAAAACGATGTATTAGAATTTGACAATATAAAAGTAGAAGTTGTAAAAGCGATTCATGGGTATAATCCTAACTTAAAGGATGGTAAAGAAGTTTTTGAAAATGTTGGATATATAATTGATGATGGTAATTGTAGATTATATATAACAAGTGATACAATTTGCTTTAAAAATGATTATAAAGTTGATGTTGTTGCATTACCAATAACAGCACATGGTCTTACAATGTCATCATATGAAGCTTCACTATTTGCAAATGAATTAGGTGCTAAGTTAGTACTTCCAATTCATATGGATAATGATGCTTATTCTACAGATATAGAATATATGAAAGATAATTTTGAAAAGTTTAATATTAATTATAAAGTATTGAAAATTGAGGAAACAATAGAAGTTTAATCATATTAGTACAATAATTTTTGAGCGAGAAATCGCTCTTTTTTTATTGCCTAAATTTTGAAAGGAGGTGAATTTTATAAATTATTTCTTTGAAATAGTTGTGCCACAATTGTTAGAGTATTTTAAAGAAAATGCAAAGGATATACCTTATTCTTTGCTTTCTGAAGCATTAATTAATAATAAGAACTATGAAAAAGAAGTGAAAGAAATGATTGAAAAATCTAATAAAGTTAGTGAGAAATATATAGAAAAAAATAAAACTGTCGGAGACTAATTTTTAGGGTTTTAGGGAGAATTCCCTAACAAGTAGATGGGTGTGTCAGCACCATGCTTGATATATTGAATTTCTATATTACGTTACCCGTTCCCTATTATTTTGAAAGGAGATGTGTATGAATCAAGAATGGATAGAAAGAAAAGATGTTCAAGAAATGTTTTCATTAACTACAAAACAATTTGGAAGAGTCTTAAGAAATATAAAACGAAGACACAAATATGATTACTATTTATGGATAGATAGAGATAAAGATAATAAATCAAAAATGTATATAAATAATGAATGTGTTGATTGGTTAAGAAAAGTTTATTTCAATAAAGAAGTACATTATTTAACTTCTGAAATTGAATTTTATAAAGAAAAAATTTTTGATTTAGAAAATGAGTTAGGAATAGATCATAAAAGAAATAAATATGTATCTACTTCTTTAAGATTTCTACCATATAAATTTGATAAAAGTGTAAGTGCTATTCATGTAGCACTTCATAGGATGAGAAAAGTTTTTCCTTATCCTATAACCATTGAAGAAGATGATGTTATATGTGTTAAAGAGGAAGGAGTTAAATGGTTATATGAAAACTATTTTAAAAGAGATTATCTTAAAGAATTAGAAGAATATAAATGGATGCTACAAAATCAAAAGAACAATAGGAATATTAAAGATAATTTGAGTTAATAAATGGTGTATAGTAATTTGTAGAAATATTTGATATAATATATTTAGATTTAAAGGGCTAGTACAGACTTTATCAGGTTTTGTATTGCCCTTTTGTTTTTTGATTGGAGGATTTGGTATTAGTGATTAATTTATCAGAACAAGATTTGAAAAAAATATTATTGGAAAAAGGAATTAATGTTAGCAAATTAAAAATGTTAAGAAAAGATAGCGGTCAAAAGAAAGTTTATTTTATTAGAGTAGATGACATTGAATATGCTTGTAAAGTTGTAGATGTAACTCCATATGACGTTTATGATAATTTTGATATATCAAATAATTATAATCTCGAAGGTATTGATAGAAATATTTTAAATGAAATATTTACAAGAATAAATTCTGAATGTAAAAGAATAAACACTGAAATAAAAATGAATAAAGCTTGTTCAAATTTACCTCAATTAAAATTTTTTGAAACAATTAATTATGTGTTTGTTAATAGTTATTATTGGGTTGCTTACTACATTGAAGAGAAGTTTGAAGGTTCAAGCTTACAATATAAAGACAATTATTCAGATAATGAGGTATTAGATTTTATTTTACAAATGTTAAATCATATAAAAATAATGTATAATAGTGGATATGTACATAGAGATTTAAAGCCTGATAACATTATTGTTAATGAAGAAGTTTATAAAGTAATTGATGGTGGATTAGGAAAAAATCTAAAGGAAGAAGAAGGAAATAGTATGCTTTCTCATAATTTACTTGGAACAAGAGGATATTGGGCACCTGAACAACAAAATTATCCACCAGATTATAAATGGAATTTTCAAACAGATTTGTACCCAATAGGAATAATGGCTATGGAAATGTATATTCTAGAATTGAGAAAGAATTTTAAAACTTTAAGAGATCTAGATGAGATGTATATTATATGGAAAGAAAAATTTAGTGATAATATAAAAAGAATGAAAGTTTTTAGAAATATTATTGTAAACCTATCTTCATATCAAAAATTAAATAGATTCAATGATATAGATAAAGCAATTTTACAAGTTGAACATTTAAAGGAGTGTGAGTAATATGATTTATATTCAAAATGGACCAGCCTGGAGACCAAAAGTTCTAGAAATATTGAATAAAAATTTAGTAGATGGTATTATCTGGGATCCAAGAGAAGAAACTTTTGAAAAAGTAAATGAAATAAAAGATACAAATCCAAGTTTAAAAGAAATTGACAATATAGTTGATAATAAATGGTTTTATAAACAATTTCAAAATTCTGAAATAAAAAAATTAAAAGACTTGGATTATATTCCAGGTGAAATAATAGACAGAACATTTTTAAGAGACAGTAAAAAACTAGAAGAATATATTATTAAATGTTTTAATTATCAAAAATTATATAATGTAAGTAAATTGTTATTGCCTACAGTTTACTTATCTAGCTTTGATGGAAGAATTGTTGATAAGATATTTGATATGTGTGAATTTGCAATAAAATATAAAAAAGAAAATGATTTGTCAGAAAAAATATATGTTTCAATAGTGGCTCAGGAAAATGCTTTTAATAACATGAATGACATAAATGATTTTATTTCTGATTTAGGAAATTATAGTGGAGATATTAATGGAATCCATATAGTTATAGATAGAGATAATGGTGACACTATAAGACATAATTTTGATTCAACTAGATTATCTAATATTATGAGTTTTAATTATACTTTAAGCAATGCAAATTTTGATGTTATTTATGGTTATTGTGGATTAGAAAGTTTACTTTTAATTGCATCAGGTGCTAATTCAATTTCATCAGGCTGGTTTTATTCTTTAAGAAAGTTTAATCGCCAAGAAAAAGGACTTGAAGTTTTTCAAAGACAAGGAAGACATATAAAAAGATATACTTCAATTAAAATACTGCATGAAGTCAAAATGGAAGAAATTTTATTTCAAGCTATGCCTGAAAATAAAGAAGAAATATTTGACTTAATTGTTGGTGATACTAATTTAGATAAAGACATCCGTAATAGTAAAAGCATTGAAGAAATATCACTAAATACTACGTACATACAATATTTTGAAGCATTAAACGATTTGTTAAAACCAATGAAAGATTTAGATATTGAAGACAGAATTAATTATGCTAGTGATGTAATAGAAAAGGCATTAAACAGCATTGATAGATATAATCATCTGGTTCCTAAACCTATTACGGCTATAACAAATATTCATGTAAAAAATTATCAATTAGCATTAAATGAATTTAAAAAAAGTCATTATATGGATTAAAAAAAGCAAGTCACGCAACGACTTGCTTTTGTAATATTAAATATTTTGCAATACTGCTAATTAATGAAGCCTGAGAATAATTATTTTTTTGAATTTTAGGTTTCACAAGAATTTTGTATTTATCATTATTAACAGCGATTAAACCAACATTATATGACAAAAAATAATTTTTCTTAGTTAACGATAATTTTTTAGCAATTTTTTCAGGCATTACAACGTATGACTCACTTGAAAATGCTTGATTTTTAATTGCTTGAGAAATTGCTTTCTGCCAATCAGTTAATTTTGCTTCATAAGAACTAAAAACTAATTTAGGAAACTCAAATTGTTCATTAATTATATATCTATAGTATTTTGGTTCATTAATAATATTTGCTGATTTTAATTTTGACAAAATGGATAATATATATTCTTCGGTATAACCAGAGTTTTTTATTAAATAAGATAAAGTTCTCATTGATTTTTTATGCAAATACCCAACGATTCTCGCAGCAGCTATATTAGAAAGTATATCAGCCTGTTTTTTTGTTAAAGGTGTATTATTATCATATTTTACTTTAACAATATCAACATTACCAAATCTTGCATTAAATTCATCTGAAATATAAGTATGATCTTGTTTATCTTGTTTCATTAAATTAATAAATTTATTTTGTAATTCTAATTCACTCCTAAACACATCCATCACCCTTACTATTTAATTATATTATAGCAAAAATATTAATATTTTAAAATAAATTAACTTAATTTTAATTTATTTTATGTAAAAGACTTTGTAAAATTTATTAAATGATGCTATAATTAATTCATCAAGTATTACTAACTTGGGTGCAAAACTCATTAGTTTATTGCCCCATTTAAAAAATTAACTAAGAAATTCTTAGTTTTTTTTGACTATTAAAATAATATTCAATATTGTTATATTTGTCTTAAAAAAATAAAAATATAATATTAATAATCATAAAAAATTTGAAATAGATAGTTCTAAAATTAATAGTATAAAACTAATTTCAAATGAAAGAAAAAATTGTTACAACTTATTGATAGATTGTTCTTCATCTGCTAAAATAACTTCCTTTTCAGTCATGAAAAATGATGCCTTTTACCATTTAATCCATAACTATATTGTATAATATCCAAGGTTTTCAATCTTTTTGAGTTTTTTTTATAAAAAAATAACTATTTTATTTATAGTTATCTTGCTTAAATCTTGCTTAAATTTTACTTAAAATTCAAATTATCACGGAACTTAATAAATTTATAAATGAAAATTAAAAAAAGTATTAATATTTAAAAATTGTTATCATTGAAATAAAAATAATCAACATTTAATTTTTATTAAAAATTAAATACATAAAAATTTAATATTTAATTGATAAAACATACAAAATATGATAATATATTTATGATTTTACACGAATTTGGCATATTGGTAATTTTTTATGAAAGTAAGGGGTAAAAATGAAAGAAAAAAGAAGAAATTGGAATAATAAAAAATCATTATATGAAATAGTAAAAAGAATAATAGATATAATTATTTCATTAATAGGAATTATTATATTATCACCTTTAATGCTTCTAATAGCAGTTTTAATTAGATTAGATAGTGAAGGAGATATTATATTTAGTCAATCAAGAACTGGAAAATATGGTAATAAATTTGATGTGTGGAAGTTTAGAACAATGGAATCAAATAATGATGTAAGAGATTTTTCTAAAGGAGATCAACATACAAAGATAGGAACATTTTTAAGAAAAACGAGTTTAGATGAACTACCACAACTATTTAATATATTATTAGGTTCAATGAGTTTTATAGGTCCAAGGCCATGGATTCCAGAATATTTTGATAATATGAATGAAATACAAAAACATAGAGTAGATGTAAATCCTGGTTTAACAGGTCTTGCACAATCTAAAGGAAGAAATAGTATTTCAATATTTGATAAAATAAATTATGATTTAGAATATATAGATAAATATTCATTTGTAGAAGATATAAAAGTAGTATTTTATACAATAAAAACAGTATTAAAAAAAGAAGGAGCAGATGCTGGAAAATCAACAATACAAAATGAAATAGAAGATTTAAAAAAACAAAAAAAGGAAGAAGTGCCTGCTTGAAAACAAAATAGAAAAATTAAAAATAAGGTTATAAATTTTTCATTTAATAATTGAAGTTATGAAAAATAAATTTAAGTAGCTAATTTAATTATATTTATTATTTACAATATAATAGTTAAAATTATCAAATATAAAAATATAAAATTGATTAAAGTTGATGTACAATAAAATATATAAATTTTTATATAGAAAAAGTCGCATAACTTTTTCTATTTTTAAGGAGAGTATTTATGAAAAAAGTTCTATTTTTAATTCACACTTTAGGTGGAGGAGGTGCTGAAAAAGTATTAGTAAATTTAGTTAATAATTTAGATTCAAGTAAGTATGATATTACTGTTATGACAGTTGTTGATGTTGGCGAATTAAGATCTTGTTTAAATGATAATATTAAGTATAAAACCACAATTAAAATTAAAAATAAAAAAGCGAAAAATTTTGATAGTGATAGTAAATCAAAGTCAGGTAGTTTACTAGGTACAGGTGGAAAATTAAAAAAAACTCTTGCAAAGGTTTATGCAAATATATGGAAATATATTCCAACTAAATTATTTTATAAAATTTTTATTAAAGAAAAATATGATGTTGAAATTTCTTTTTTGGAGGGAATATGTGCAAAAATTATTTCTGCTTCATCAAATAAAAATTCAAAAAAGTATGCTTGGATTCATGTCGATTTAATTAAACAGAAGAAGTCTGATGGTGTTTTTAAAAACATTAATGAGGCAATTGATACTTATAAAAAGTTTGATAACATTGTATGTGTTTCTAAGGTTGTAAAAAGCCAATTCGAAAAAAAATATGGAATTGATAGCAATAAAGTAATTGTAAAATATAATTCTATTGATAAAAATGACATTTTATTTAAAAGTACTGAAAAAATATTAGATTATGAAAAAGAAAAAAATTTTGTTACTATATGTAGTGTAGGTCGACTTAATGCTCAAAAAGCATATGATAGATTATTAAGAATTACAAAAAGACTAAAAAATGAAGGTTATAAAATAAAATTATTTATTATTGGAGAAGGGACAAGTAAAAATTCACTAGAAGAATATATTCATGAAAATAATTTATCTAGTGATATTAAACTTATTGGATTCAAAAATAATCCATATCCATATATGAAACTATGTGATTTGTTTGTTTGCTCTTCAATTGCAGAGGGATTTAGTACCGTTGTTTCAGAAGCAATTGTATTAGGAAAAGTTATTGTTACCACGGATTGCTCTGGAATGAAAGAAATGCTTGGTGAGAATAATGAATATGGTGTTGTTACTGATAACGATGAAGATTCTCTCTATATGGGTATAAAATATTTATTGGATAATAAAGAAAAATACAATTATTATCAAGAAAAAATAATTGAACGTTTTAATATGTTTGATTTAGATAAAACGGTAAAAGCAGTTGAAACTTTGATTGATAAGTAAAAATGGAGGTGTTTCATGAAAATTAATTTGCATAAATTTTTCTTTGAAATTTATTCTTTTTTATTTATCTTTGTTATGATAAATAGAGAGTTTTTACTTTTTGGATTAGATTTAAGATACATATTGCTTGTTCTGAGTGTTATTTTATTATTTTTATACGGAACGAGTAAAAATAAGAATATTACTATCCAAAATGGGAAAAAAAATAATAATACGATTTATATATTTTTGTATTTGTTGCTACTTTGGAGTTTATTTTCTAATATATCATGGCTATGGAATGGACTAGATAGATTTTTTCTTCAAACATTAAATCATTGTATATTAATTGCAAATAATTTATTAGCAATTATTATTTTTAAAAAATTTCAAAATTATATTGATGAATATAAATTAAAAAAATATGTATTATTCTCTTGCATTGTTTTAGTAACAAGTTTTGTTTTTGTTGGTATGGGATATTCTTTGTCTCAAATATCTGGCTCAGATTCTAGAGCTATATCTAAAACTATTGTTGGTTCAATTGAACATAAAAATTTGTATGGAGGCGACTTTAGATTAGCGGGCTATGCAGAAGATGCAAACTATGCAAGCTTATTTTTAACAGTCGGTTTAATTACATCTATTCAAACAAAATGTAAAAAAAGTATAAAAGCATTGTTATGTCTTATATTTACAATTGCTTTTGGATTTTCTTGTTCTAAAACTATGCTTATATCTTTTATTATTGGTTTAATATACATTTTTAGTTATGATGCTTTTAAAAGAAAAAATATACATAATATAATAAATGTACTATTCATATTTATAATTATTGTGTCTATAATTATTCTCCCTAATTTATCATTATTTTCTTCTAAAGTAACAATGTCAACTAGATTTAAAATGTGGAATTTAGCCCGTGATCTTTTTTTTAAAAGCCCTTTGATTGGTAATGGCTTAAGCTCATTTAAAAGTTATATTAATTCAATTTATAATGGTTGGTATGTTCAACCACATAGTACATATTGGCAATTGCTTTCCGAAACTGGTTTAATTGGTTTCTTAATTTTTATTTTTTTGATGATAAAATGTCTAAATAATGATACATTAACTAAATGTAATAGATATTTACTATTTATATTTTTTATATTTATTATAAATTTTGAAACAGTTCAATTACAAATTTTTGTTTATATAATATATATATTATCTATTATTGATAAAAAAAATGTAAATGGTAATATGGATAGGAGTGGTTAAAATAATATGAATAAACGAGCTTTGTTTATTATAAATTCCATAAGTAATGGGGGGGCAGAAAGAGTTTGTATAAATATGGCAGATGAATTGCTAAAACAAAATTTTGAAGTTGATTTTATTCTTTTAAAGCCTATTGACAATATTAATGTTAATTATGATATTAATAAAAAAATTAATCTTTTTTCATTAGAGTGTAACAAAAAAAATAAGATATTTAAATTAGTTGAACTAATGTTTAAAGTAAAAAAAATGAATAAAATTATAATTGAAAGGGAAAAAGTATCAGAATATAAATTAATAACATGTCATTTGCCAATGGCTATTATTTTAACAAGATTCTCTAAAATTAAGAATAAAAGCATTTATGTTTTTCATAATAAAATCAAGACTTTTGAGATAATTAATCACAGAATATTTAGCTTCGTTTTTAGAAAAATTTTTAAAGGGAAAAAAATTTCATGTGTTTCTAATGGTGTGATGAATGAAGGAATAGATAGTTATGGATTGGATAAAAAATTTGTTAGAACTATTTATAATCCAATTGATCTATTAAATATAGAAAAATTATCCAATGAACCTGTAGAAATATCAAAATATAGTCCATATATTTTACATATTGGTAGATTTAATAAAGCAAAGAGGCAAGATCGAGCAATTGATATTTTTTATAAGGGTAAATTTTATGAAGAATATAAACTATTATTTTGTGGAACAGGTGAGCTTGAAAATGTGATAAGGAAAAAAGTTAAGGATTATCATTTGGAAAAAAGTGTTGTTTTTTTGGGATGGCAAAAAAATGTTTATAAGTGGATAAAAAATTCGGAAATAGTTTTATGTACATCAGACTATGAAGCATTTCCAATGAATTTAATTGAAGCATTTTCCTGTGGGGCTAAAGTAATTTCATCAAATTGTAATTATGGGCCTAATGAGATAATGACTGGATCTTTTAAAAAATTTTTAGTTAAACCAGATAATATAGATGAATATATAGAAAAAATTAATACTGCTATTATTGATTATCCAATAGAAAAGAATAAAGTATTATTAGAATGCAATCCTAGTGTGATAATAAATAAATATTTAGAATTTTATAAGGAGGATATTTTTTAAATGAAAATAGGAATAGTCAGTATACATAGTGCACATAATTATGGATCTGTATTGCAAGCCTATGCTTTACAAGAATCTTTAAAAAAATTTTCTGATATTGTTGAAATTATAAATTATAGGCCAAATTATTTTGACTGTCAATATAAAATTTTTAGTATAAAAATTTATAAAAGATATGTCGGCTTGTATGATAAAATTCTACATTTTGGATGGAGAATTATTATGCTCCCTTCTAGAATAGAAAAATATAATAAATTTGAATCATTTATTAGAAGTAACATGAATTTAACAAAAAAATTTAATACATATAAAGAGTTATGTAATACCAAATTTAGTTATGATTCTATTTTTGTTGGAAGTGATCAAGTATGGAATACTGATATTACAGAAGGCTTTGATAAAACTTTTTATCTAGGTTTTGTAGATAATAATACAATAAAAGCTTCATACGCAGCAAGTATTGGTAGAAAGAATTTAGATTCTAAATATATGGATCTATATAAAAAATTTATTAATGATTTTGATTTTATTTCGCTAAGAGAAAAATCAAGCATAAAGCTATTAGAAAAAATAACACAAAAAAAAATCAGTACATCATTGGACCCTACACTTTTATTAGATCAAAATGAATGGAATCTTATTTCAAATAAAAGTATATTAAATTTAAAAAATAAAAAATATATTTTTGTTTACATTTTACAAGAAAATCCTGAATTTATTTTGATTGTAAATGAAATCTCTGCTATTCTGCATTTACCAGTATACAGTATAAGTAAGAAAAAAAGATTCAATAATGAAAAAATATATCCAAATGCTGGCCCTGAAGATTTTTTAAAGTTATGTGAAAATTGTGAATTTGTTATAACAAATTCATTCCATGGAACGGTTTTTTCTTTAATCTTTGAAAAAAGAAATTGTATAATACCTCATTTAAATACAGGTGATAGGATGATTGATTTAATGAAAAAAGTAGGACTTGCTGATAGAATTGTTCCAAAGAAGAAGAATTTAAATTGTGAAAAAATAATAGAGGATATTGATTATATAAAAGTTAAAAATATAATAAAAAAAGAACAAAAAAAATCAATGGAATATATAAAAGAAGTTTGCAAGAAAGGTGAATAATATGAGCAGAGGAAATGAATTAGCTAAGAATACTATAATATTATTTGTTGGAATTTTTTTTACTAAGGTTCTTCAATATTTATTATTACCTATTTACACAAGTTTTCTAACAACTGCAGAATATGGTAAATATGAATTATGTAATACTGTAGTTACATTGCTACTTCCTTTTATTGGCCTTCAGGTTGATCAAGGTGTTTTTAGATTTTTGATTAATAGTAGAGATAATAAAGTAGAAATAAAAAAAATTGTTTCAAGCTCATTGTTTTTTGTTTGTATATCTATTTTGTTCTATTTATTAATATTTATTTTATTATATAGATTTATAGTAGACTCCTATAAATGGTTAATTGTAATAAACGTTGCTTTTTGTAGTTTATCTTCACTTTTTTTACAAATATCTAGAGGTATAGGTAATAATAAAGAATATGCTATTTCAAATTTTTTGATTTCTTTATTGACAATAGTTTTTAATTTAATTTTTGTTATTGGAATTGGATTAAAAGTAGATGGCTTGCTATATGGCGGAGCGATTGGATACTTTGTAGGTATCGTATATTTGTTCTTTAAAATTAAATTATTTCATTATTTATCATTTAGAAGCATAGATATAAATGTTTTGAAAAAGATTATTAGTTATTCATTACCTATGATTCCTAATTCAATTTCGTGGTGGATTTTTTCTTCTTCAGATAGAATAATTATTACCTCTTATATTGGATTATCTGCTACAGGAATTCTTTCTATAGCATATAAGTTTTCAAACGTTTTAATCATTATTTATAATATTTTCAATATGAGTTTAACTGAATCAATTTCTTTACATATTGAAGACAAAGATATTGATGATTATTTTAATGAAATTTTTACTAAGATAGGAAATATTTTTGTTACATTAGGTGTATTAGTTATTTCTTTTATGCCATTAATATTTAATTTATTGATTAACAAGGCATATTTTGAAGCTTATAATATGATTCCAATTGCTGTCATTGCAACAATTATGCAAGTATATGCAGGTATGTTAGGAACTATTTATGTCGCTAATAATAATACAAAATCGATAGCTATGACATCAATTTTATCAGCAATTGTAAATATTTTAATAGATTTATTATTAGTTTCACATGTTGGCATTTATGCTGCAGTAATTTCAACTCTAGTGTCTTTTATAGTTTTATATTGTTATAGAATAAATGATGTTAGAAAAAAGTATTTTGATATAAAAATTAGTAAAGAATTTGCTGTTAGCATAATATTTTTGATTATTATAGCAGTTATTTTTTATACTAATAATAAATTTATTTTGTTTTTATCAATGGTTATCTCTTTAGTATTCTCGATTATTATCAATAAAAAAAATATTAAATTCATATTAAGTTTTATAAAAAGGAAGAAGGTATAACATGAAAAATTATATTAAAACACATTTTCATTTTTTAGCATCAATTTATTGGAATTATAAGATTCATAAATATTCGAAGAGCTTTGAAAAAAATTATATAAAAAATTGGATGAATTCAAAGAATGAAATAAACAATATAGGATATAAAATTATATTAGATGAGCATGCATTAGAAAAAGGTATGACAAGTAAAAAACCACGATATTTTGGAAAAGAAAAAACTATGAATATAATAAATAAATTATTATTATATGAAAAAAATAGATGGAAACATGATTTCGCGTACAATTTGGGTTTAGAAATTTTAAATGAATATGCAAAGTTTTATGAAGAACATAATTGGTTAGAACGTGAAGAATATAAAATAGTAAAAAATTTTTTAAAAGATAAACCTATAAAAAATAATGCTTGTGGAATTGTAATGCTAAAAAAAGAAGATTTTATCAATGATGCTATGATTGATTATAATAAATTTTTGTCCAGTAGACATTCTGTAAGATCTTATATGGAAAAAGAATTATTAGATGACGATATTGATAAGGCTGTTTCTATGACTATTAAAACTCCTACTGCATGCAATAGACAAATGTGTAAAATATATAATATTTCTTCAATAGATATTAAAAATAAAGTATATAAGTATGCTCATGGATTGACTAATTTTGATAGAAAATATATCGGTATGTTTGTTATTACGTATGATATTTCTTCTTTATGTAATGAATATGAGATTTATCAAGGATATTTCAATGCTGGATTATTTTCTATGAACTTTGTTAATTCATTACATTCTTTAGGTATTGGCTCATGTTTTTTAGAATATTTAAATTCTTTAAAGGAAGAAAAGAAAATGAAGGATATATTAAATATTCCTAATAATGAACAAATCGCAATAATGATTGCAGCGGGTTATTATGAAGATAATATTGTTTCTCCAATGAGTACTAGAAAAAGCATTGAAGAAATTTATAAAAAAGTATAGTACACAGGGTCAATATAAAACAATTAAAAGCAAATTATAAAGATGTTCCAGAAAATTAAATAAGTGCTATTGTCGAAAATAATATTTTTTAGGGATTAAAGTATAAATTTAAAATAAATAAGTATAATAATAATATTAGAGGTGTTTTAGTTGTTAGTTTTAAAAATATTAATATTATTAATTATATTATTTATCTATTCATGTCTAGTAATATCAAAAAGATGTGAAAAAGAAGAAGAAACTATGCATAAAAAAGTATAGTTTTTTTATTATTTCAATTGAAATAATATATAAAAATAGTGTATAATATTATTTAGCAAATTATAGAAATGTGTGATGTATATGAAAGCAAAAATATTTAATATAATTAAATATTTCCTAATAACAATATTAATTATAATATCAACTTACTTATTATATAAAATATATAAATTAAATATATTAGTAATAAAGTATTACATAATAATATTATTGCTAGTATTATTATTAAATATACTATTTATATTTAAATTAATAAGAAAAAAAACAAGCAAAATATCAAAGATAATTTTTATGATATTAACAATATTAATAAGCTTACTTTATTTATATGGAACTATATATATAGATAAAACAATAAAATTTGTAAGCAATATGACAGAAGAAAAATATGAAACAAGAAAATATGAAATATATGTTTTAAAAGAAAAAAATATAAAAACACTTGGATATTTAAATATATATGAAGATAGTAAATATATAAAAGAAAAACAAAAAACAAGAAAATTAAAATCATATGAAGATATAGGAAGTTTATTAGGTGCTATATATAATAATGAAATTGATGCAGTTATATTAGATAAAGCATATGTAGAAATGTTAAAAGAAAATGATGTTGACTTTATAAAGGAAGCAAAAAAAATAGAAGAATTTGAAGTAAGAAAAATAAATGAGGAAACAATAAAAAAAGTAGATATAAGAAAAGATCCATTTATATTATATATAAGTGGTAGTGACTCTAGAGGATCAATTAATTTAGTAGCAAGAAGCGATGTAAATATTGCTGTAGTAATAAATCCTAAAACAAACAAAATTCTTTTAGTATCTATACCAAGAGATTATTATGTAAGGTTGAATGGAACAACTGGTTCAAAAGATAAATTAACTCATGCAGGAATATATGGAGTAGAAAAAAGTATGAATACAGTTGGAGACTTACTAGATCAAGATATAAATTACTACTTAAAAGTAGGATTTCAAACTGTTGTTAATGTAGTAGATGTAGTAGATGGAATTGATATATATTCAGAACAAGATATTAAAACAGATGCTAATAGAAGTTGTAAAGTAAAAAAAGGAATTAATCATTTAGATGGAGAATGTGCATTAGCCTTTTCTAGAGAACGTCATTCATATCAAACGGGAGATAGACATAGAGGAGAAAATCAACAACAAGTAATAACAAAATTAGTAGAAAAGTTAAATAATCCAAAATATTTAACAAGATATAATCAAATATTAAAGGCAATGGATGGATCATTTAAAACAAATATGACATATGAAGAAATAACAAATTTTATAAAATATCAATTAAATAATTTAAAGAAATGGAAAGTAGAATCAATAAGTTTAGATGGAACAGATTCAATGCAATCAACATACAGTATGGGAAGTAGAAAACTATATGTCATGATACCAAATGAAAAAACAGTAGCAACCGCTAAAGAAAAAATAAATGCATATTTAGGAGGAAATTAAAATGGAAGAAATAGACTTAAAAGACTTTTTTAACTATATAAAAAGTAAAATAGTATTTATAGTAATATTAGTAGCAATGTTTTTAAGTTTTATATTACTATATGATTTAAAAATAAAAACACCAATGTATAAAACATATACAACTATAGTATTAACTCAATCTGATTCACAAAAAGGAACAACATCAACAATAACACAAAATGATATATTATTAAATAAAAACTTAGTATCAACTTATAGTGAAATAATTAAAAGTGAATTAATACTAGAACAAGTAATAAATAATTTAGGAATAAAAGCAACAGCAACAGAATTATCAAATAATATTCAAGTAGCAGCTTTAAACGATACAGAAATACTAAAAATATCTGTTTCAAATGCAGATCCAGAAGTAGCTGCATCACTTGCAAATGAAATAGCTGATGTATTTACAACAGAAATAAAAAAGATCTATAAAATTGATAATGTTAGTACAATAGATAGAGCAAAAGTACCAAAGGAAGTTGCAAACAACACATTTAAAAGAGATATAGTACTTGCAGTATTCCTAGGAATATTTATGGGAATTGGAATAATATTTATACTATACTATTTTGATGATACAATTAAAAGTAATGAAGATATAGAAGAAAAAATTGGATTACCAGTATTATCAAAAATATTCAAAAGTGATGTAAGTAAAAAAGATAAAACTGAGTTAGTTTTAAGCAAATATCCAAAGGCATTAGTAAGTGAAAGTATAAAAACACTTAGAACCAATTTGCAATTTTCATCAGTTGATGAAGATATAAAAACAATTTTAGTAACAAGTTCAATGCCAGGAGAAGGAAAAAGCTTTGTAAGTGCCAATTTAGCAATTGCTTTTGCTCAAGCAAGAAAAAGAGTATTATTAGTAGATTGTGATATGCGAAAAGGAAGACAACATTTATTATTTAATGTATCAAATTCTAAAGGACTATCAAAATTATTAATATCAAAAGTAAAACCATCAGAAATAGTAGATTATATAAATCAAACACAAATAAAAAATTTAAGTTTATTAACAAGAGGTTCTTGTCCACCAAATCCAAGTGAACTATTAGGATCAAAAAAGAATAAACAAGTAATAGATATTTTAAAAAATGATTATGATGTTATTATATTTGATGGAGCACCATGTAATGGAATATCAGATTCACTTATAATGTCATCATTGATTGATAAAGTAATAATTGTTTCAGCAGAAGGAATAACACCAAAAGAAATAATAGAAAATACAAAAAATTCACTAGAAAAAGTAGATGCATCTGTAGCTGGTATAGTAATAAACAAAGTAAATAGAAAAAATGTTAAATATTATGGATATTATGGAGTAGAAGAGTAATGATAGATATTCATTCACATTTACTATATAATGTAGATGATGGCTCAAAAAACATAGATGAAAGTGTTAAAATAATAAAAAATTTAAAAAGTCAAGGAATAACAGATATTATTTTAACACCACACTATATAAATTATAGTGAATACACAAGTACAAAAAAAGAAAATCAAGAAAAGCTAAAAGAATTACAAAAACAAATTAAAGATGTAAATTTATATTTAGGAAATGAAATATATATAGATGAAGAAATAAGCAATTTAATAAAGAATAATGAAATATCACCATTGAATGATACAAAATATTTATTGATTGAATTACCAATGAGTGGAGAAAATGATAAATATAGAGATATATTTTTAGATTTAATGAATGAAGGATATAAAGTAATACTTGCTCACCCAGAAAGATATATAACTTTTCAAAAAGATTTTAGTAAAGTAGAAGAAATGATAAATATAGGAGTATTATTACAATGTAACATTGGAAGTATATTAAAACAATATGGAAGAAAAGCTAAAAAAACATTTATAAAAATACTAAAATCTGGATACGTATCATATATTGGAACAGACATACATCATGAAATAGATTATAACATAATAAAAAAAGCTCAAGCAAAAATGCAAAAATATGTAGATGAAAAAACAATAGAAGATATATTTATAAATAATGCTAAGAAAATGTTGAGGTAGATTATGAGAGATAGAAATATATTAATAAGAATCTTAATAACCATAGGAATTTTACTAATAATATTATTGCTATTTTTATCAAACAAAAAACAAATAAATATAACAATAAATAAAAGAGAGAAAAAAGAAGCAATAAAAATAGATGAAAATAATGAAATGGAAATTTCATTTAATAAAAATTTAGAATTAAAATTAAATAATGAAAAATTATCCATAAAAGGAATAGATGAAAAAATAAATAAATACTCATATACTAATAATATATTATTAGTATCAAGTATAGAAAATAATTATGTTGCTAAAATAGATATATCAAAAAAAGAAATAGAATTTAAAAAAATAGATGCTAACTATAATATTGATAAAATATCTACGTGTAATGACACGCCAGCAATAGTTTTAAAAAATGGCGAAAAAAGAACAATTAATATAGATAAAAATGTTATAGTAGGTCAATATGACTGCAATAAATATATAGAAAAAATAGGTGACATATATTTAGATAAAGATAAAAAAATATATGTAGGTTCTAACGTAGTAAAATATAATAATACAGAACTTATAATTGAAAGAATTTATCTAACAACAATAAATAAGGAAAACACATATTATATAATAGCAAACAATAATCTATATAGACTTAAAAATAATGATTTAAAATTAATAGGAACAGACCTAATATATAATAAAACAAAACAAGGATTAAATAATTATGATAATATGACAGATGAAATAGTATATACTGATAATTCAAAATCAATTATAAAAAATATAAAATCAATATATGAATATTAATAAACTAGATATCTAGTTTATTTTTTATATAAAAATATGATATACTAAATTAGGTGATGACATGGAAAAAATAATTATAATAGTTTTAACTTTTTTTATAATTACAACAAACGTTAAATCACTAAATATATCAAGTGAAAACGTAGTATTATACAATTTAAATGAAGACAAAATAATATATGAAAAAAATATGAATAAAAAAACTAGTATAGCAAGTTTAACAAAAATAATGACTACCTTAGTAGCTATAGAAAATATAGACAATTATAATAAAAAAGTAACAATAAATGAAAATATGTTTAACGGGCTTAAAGAACAAAATGCCGCAGTAATAGGCCTTAAAAATAAACAAGTTGTAACTTATAACGATTTATTATATGGTATGTTTTTAGCAAGTGCTGCAGATGCAACAAGAGCACTAACAATAAATATATCTAAAAGTGAAGAAGAATTTGTAAAATTAATGAATAAAAAAGCAAAAGAATTAAATTTAAAAAATACATCATTTAAAAATACAATTGGATTAGATGATAACGATAATTATTCAACAGTAAATGATGTAGCAACTTTATTAAAAGAAGCTTTAAAAAATGACAAATTTAAAGAAATATTTACAGCTAAATCATATAAGTTTAGTGATAATTCTATAAAGGTATCATCAACATTAGTTAAAACCAGTAAGAAATATAATTATGATACAAGTTATATAATAGGAGCAAAAACAGGCTATACAATAGATGCCGGAAGATGTTTAGCATCATTAGCTATAGATAAAAAAAATAATATAAAATACCTTCTTGTAACAACTAATGCGAATATAGATAAAAAAGAAGCATATCATATACTTGATGCAACAATAATTTATAAATATTATTTTAGCAATTATAAATATTATAATTTAATAAATAAAAATGATAAAATACTTACATTAAAAACAAAATACTCAAAACAACAGAAAGTAAATATATATTCAAATAAAACTATAAAATTATATTTAAAAAAATATAATAAAAATAAATTAAAATTAAAATATAAAGGAATAGATGTTATAACACCTGAAATTAAAAAAAATCAAAAATTAGGTACAGTAAATGTTATCTATGATAATAAAGAAATAGACAAAATAGATGTTTATATGCCATATAATGTTAAATTTAGTATATTAAAATATTTAAATGACAATATTTATTTAGTTATAATATCAATATTTGTATTAATAATAATGATAATCTTTATAATAAAAAAACTCTATTAGAGTTTTTATTTTAAACAAATAAGAGCTATATTTCTACCACTATTAATTCCATCAGCTCTATGTGAATGAATAAAGTCACTATTACATTTAGAACAAATATCAGCCGAAATAATATTTTCCATCTTTAATCCTAAATTTATCATTACTTGTTTGTTGATAGAAATGGTATCAATAAAATATTTTTGTTTATTATCTTTAATTTCACCTAAAGAAATACAACTTTCAATATCAATATCTTTAAAATTACAAACAAAAGAATCTTTAACATCACAGTCAACTTCAAAACAACATTTCATAATACTTGGACATATATATGCTTCAATATCACTAGGATTAGAATTATAATTAGAAATCATTAAATTAATAGCATTTGTACATATTCTATTTAAAGTACCTTTCCATCCAGAATGAATATTTCCAATAACCTTATTTTTTCTATCATATAAAAGTATCCCTTGACAATCAGCTAAAGAAGTAACTAAAGCACATCCTTTAATATTAGTTATTAAACCATCTACATTATTAAATTCATCATTAATATTATTTAAATCAACACATTTTACAATATTAGTATGTGTTTGAATTGGTTTTAAAATATAATTAAATTTATAATTAACAGAATCTTCTAATTTTTTATAATTATTTTTAATTTCTTCCTCATTAACAGTAGTAGATCTAAAATTATAAGGTTTAAAAGTAAATAAATTAATAACATCGTCAAGCTTTTTAAAACTCATAATATTTAAATTTTTATTTATAACAACGTCCATAAAATCACCAACCTATATATATTTTATCATAATATATTAATAGTTTAAACTGTAAAGTTAAGTAAAGTATTAATAAAAAAAGGATATAAATGTAATTAGTATGATATACTAATAGTAAGGTTATAAGATGAGGAGGAATTTATGCAAAAATTAGAATTTGGATATTCAAATGATATAGATCCAAAGGGTTCACATGAAGGAATGGGTTTAAAACAAGGATTATTTTTAACAGAAGCTGATTATTATGGCGCTTTAGAAATAAATGGAGAACAATTTGTAGTAACAAAAGTAACAGAAGATAAATATAATAGATATCCTGATAAATTAGGAAACTTTATGGTTTTACCTGCAATAGCTGATATGTGTAAAGATGGCTCAGGTGTATTATTTGTATGTCAAGAAGGTTCAGATATAACAAAACATATAGAAAAAATGTTAAATGAATCAGAATACAAAGATAGATTTACAAGTGTAAGAGATATTAAATCAATATACAATGGCTTAAATTATGCTTCTAGATCATTTGATATCTTAACAGATGAAAGATATTGTGGAAATAGTATTATAACAACAGCTATAACACCTGAAGCATTTGAAAAAAAGAATGCAGCATATAAAAGTTGTAATGGAACATTTACAGATTTATCAAGTCAAATAAATGAAATGAATAACAGTAAATCATATTAAAAAAGATTAAACATTGTTTAATTTTTTTTTACAAAAATAACAAATTAGTTATTTGACAAAAGATAAAAAAAATATTAAAAATATAGTGGTGATATTATGAATGACAAAATATGTGGATATTATCTAGATAAAGAACAACAAAAAATTGTCCTAGATAAAAGTAAATATTTATTAGTAGTAGCAGGGGCAGGAAGTGGAAAAACTCTTACTATACTAGGTAAAATAAATTATTTAATAAAATATAAAAAAATTAATAAAAATGATATTTTGTGTATCTCATTTACAAAAGCTTCAGCAAGTAACTTAAAAGAAAAAATAAAAACAGAATTTAATTTAGATATGAATGTATATACTTTTCATAAAT
Organism: uncultured Bacilli bacterium; assembly: GCA_934167935.1. The sequence goes on along the minus strand of CAKPMH010000002.1, from coordinate 40,057 downwards.
TATCACTTGAAATATTAAAAGAAAATAAAATAAGATATTATATAGCTGATTCTAGTACTTTAGATAATATTGTTCATGAATTTATATATATAGATGTATTAAAAAATAAAAAATATATGAAAATGATATTAAAACATTTTAAAATAAAGTATAAAAATAAAGAGCAATATCTAAATTATATAGAAAAAAATGATAATATAGAATTATTTGAAAGACTTATTATAACATTTATTCATTTATTTAAATGTAATGGTTATAATATAGAAGATTTTAATAAATTTAGAAAAAAAGCTAAATTAAATATAATAAAATATAAATATGAAAAAAATTTTCTAATCATAGTATTAAATATATATCTAAAATATGAAAATTATTTAAAAGAAAACAAAGAAATAGATTTTGATGATATGATAATAAAAGCCACTAAAATAGTAGAAAAAAAAGGAATTAAACAAAATTATAAATATATTATAATAGATGAATATCAAGATACATCAAAAATAAGATTTAATCTCATAAATGAAATAATAAAAAAGAAAAATTCTAATTTAATGGTAGTAGGTGATGATTATCAATCAATATATAAATTTACAGGATGTGACATTTCATTATTTTTAAAATTTAAAACATTTTTTAATAAAGCAAAAATATTAAAAATAAAAAATACTTATAGAAATAGTCAGGAACTAATAGATGTAGCAGGAAGCTTTATAATGAAAAATAAATATCAAATAAAGAAAAAATTAAAATCAAGCAAAAGATTAGATAAACCAATAAAAATAATATATTATAATAATATAAGAAAATGCTTTATAGAAACCATAAATAAAATATGTAGAAAAAATAATAAAACCATATTTATATTGGGAAGAAATAATAAAGATATAAATGTACTACTAAATAATAAAATTAAATTAGAAAATGATAATTTAATATACTTAGATAATAAAAATATAAAAATGAAATATTTAACTGTTCATAAATCAAAAGGGTTAGAAGCAGAAAATGTAATAATAATAAATTTAGAAGATAAATTATTAGGATTTCCAAATAAAATAGAAGATTCTAGATTACTCAGATATGTCACAAAAAATAAAGAAAAATACATATATAGTGAAGAAAGACGTTTATTTTATGTTGCACTTACAAGAACAAAAAATAATGTATATTTATTAGTACCTAAAAAAAATGAATCTATATTCGTAAAAGAACTAAAAAAAGATTATAAAGATAAAATAGAAAGTTGACAAAAAGTAAAAAAAATATATAATAATACCGTTGAAAGAAGGAATCATGCATGTTTGGTGAAAATGGAATATATGGAAAATCATATCATAAAATAATAGATAAAAATAGAATAATAATACCACTTTCTACTAATGTAGAAGCAAAAGAAGAGTTGTGTTTTATAGAAGAAGATGAATTGACATTTAAAATATGTAGTTTAAAAGAACTAAAAAAAGAAATAGAACAATTAAAAAATATAAAAGTATCATCAATAGAAGAAAAAGAAAAAATAGAAAAAGAAATTACTAAAATTACCTTTTTTATAAATTCATATTCAATAGTTGATAAAGAAAGAAGAATAGTAATACCAAAATACTTTTTAGAAAAGTATAATATAAAAAAAGAATTAATTTTTCAAGGAGCATACAATCATATAAAAGTATTTTCATCAGATGAGAATTATAAAAAATATATGAAAAAATTAAAAAATTAATAGTAAAAAATAAATTAATGTGTTATAATTTTTATACGCATTAAAAAGGAGTAAATAAACATTTATTTCTTTTTTGTTTTTTTAATGGAGGTGAATTTATGGAAATAGAACATTTAATGTTAAAATATCAATTTGCTTTAGAAGAATTAATTACACAACTTAAAATAGCTATTAAAGAATTTGAATTTAAAAATAAATATGAACCAGTTGAACATATAAAAACTAGAATTAAAACAAAAGAAAGCGCAATAAAAAAACTTGAATCAAAAGGATATGATATAACAATAGATAATTTGATAAAACATGTACATGATATGGTTGGGGTAAGAATTGTTTGCTCATTTATACCAGATGTATATGATATTGTGAATATTATAGAAAAATCAAAAAACTTAAAAATAAAAGAAAAAAAAGATTATATAGAAAATCCTAAAAAATCAGGATATTCTAGTTATCACATAATAGTAGAAGTACCATTATATTTAGAAAATAATGTAGAATATGTAGAAGCAGAGATACAAATAAGGACAATGGCAATGGATTTCTGGGCAAGTTTAGATCATAAATTACAATATAAGTTTAGTGATGTAATACCAGACGAGGTAAAAAATGAAATGTATGATTGCTCCCTTGCTGTAAAAAGATTAGATAATAAAATGTTAGGATTACACGAAATTGTAAACAAATATAAAAATAATAACTAATAATAAAAAATATTCATATTTATACAAATAAAAAACTGATTAAATCAGTTTTTTATTCTACTGTGACAGACTTAGCTAAATTTTTAGGTTGATCTATATTACATTTTCTTAATTTAGCAACCTCATAAGAAATTAATTGTAATGGTATAACAGTTAAAAGTGGTTGTAATAGTTTATGAACTTTAGGAATTTCAATTTTATAATCAAAATTACTATCAATGTTATTATTAGTAATACCAATAGTTACGGCTCCTCTTGATTTAACTTCTTCCATATTGCTAATAGTTTTCAAAACTAAATTATCTTCTGTTAAAATTCCAATAACAGGAGTACCTTCATCAATTAATGAAATAGTACCATGTTTAAGTTCACCTGCAGCATATGCTTGACTGTTAATATAAGATATTTCTTTTAACTTTAAAGAACCTTCCATAGATAAAGCATAATCTATACCTCTACCAATAAAGAAAACACTTTCATTTTCATAAATTGCATTAGCAATTTTTTCATATTCAGGATTTAAAATAGTATTTTCAAGTTTAACAGGTAATTCTTTAATATCTTTTAAAATGTCTTTTATTTCATTTTTATCAATATTACCTTTAGCACTTGCTAAATTAAGAGCAATTAAACTTAACATTGCGACTTGGGCTGAATATGCTTTAGTAGTAGCAACTGCAATTTCTCTTCCAGCCTTAATCTTAAGTAAAACATTTGCTTCACGAGCCATAGTACTACCTTCAACATTAACGATAGCAAGTGTATCTATGTTATCTCCTTTAGCTTTTCTTAAAGCAGCTAAAGTGTCAGCGGTTTCACCTGACTGTGATACGACAATCACCAAAGTTTTATCATCATAAAAATTCTTTTTATATCTGTATTCACTTGCAACTTCAACATTTACAGGAACAAGAGCAAATTCTTCTATTAAATTTTTGCCAACTAAACCAGTATGATATGCACTACCACAAGCAACAATATCAATTCGGTTATATTTAGTAAAATCAGGCATTTTATCAATTAAAGAATCAATGCCATTCTCTAAATAAGAGCTAACAGTATCTCTAAATACTTTAGGCTGTTCATGAATTTCTTTTAACATATAATAATCATATCCACATTTATCAGTATTGTTAATAGATTTATCAATTTCTTTAAAATCATTTTCAACAATATTTAAATCTCTATCAAATAATGTAATATTATCACTAGAAATTTCAGCAATAATATTTTCTTTTAAATACATAACACTATCTGCATATTTACTAACCGCAATAGTATCAGAGGCAATAAAATTTCCATTATCTCCTTTAGCTACAATTAAAGGACTATCTTTTCTAACTGAATAAATATTATCGTCACCTTTAACAATTACTCCAAGTGCATATGATCCCTCAACTTTATCCATAAATTTAACTAAAGCTTTTTTTATATCTTTTGTTTCATTATAAAATAAGTCAATTAAGGCACATGCAACTTCAGTATCAGTCTTGGTATTAAATTTATAATTTTTATTTTCAAGTTCTTCTTTTAAACTATTAAAATTTTCAATAATTCCATTATGGACAATAGTAATATCACCTACATTATGAGGATGACAATTAGTTATATTAACACTACCATGAGTTGCCCATCTTGTATGACCAATACCTATATTTGATTTAATATTGTAATCAACTTTTTTTTCAAGTTCATCAATTTTTCCGACACTTTTAATAATATTAATTTCATTATTTTTGTATGCTATACCAGCTGAATCATAACCTCTATATTCTAAAGCTTTAAGTCCGTCAATTAAAACGTGTAAAGTATTTTTATCTTTACCATTATAACCAACTATTCCGCACATAAAAAAACCTCCTAGAAATATGTATGATATATTCTTTGTTATAATTTTGATTTTATTTTTTAAAATATATCTAACGAGTACATTAACCCGTAGTAGCATCCGCCGAAAATTCGATAACTACTATCCTCGTCAACTGTCGTTCTGGCGCTAAATATATGTTTAACTCCTTTCATCATATATCTTTAAATATATTATACATTAAATATATAAAAAAAACAAATATTCCTATTTATTTAAATTATTCAATTCTATATCAATAGCTTTTTTTAATTTCTCAAGCATCACTCTTGTATCACTAGAATTATTCATGTTACTTCTCCTTACATTGTTATTAGTTCCAACATCTGTAAAAGATCTACCAAATTTTTCTAAATTATTTCCTCTTTCATTTTGAACCTGCATAAAATAAGCATTTGTACATAGAATTTGAGCTATAAGCATTAACCAGTTACCAAGCGCATTTTGTTCATTAGCGGTTGTATCATCAATAAGTAAATATCCAATTATAACTGCACTTCCTGTAAAAGCTTCAGGAGGAACATCTGGTATTAAATGCATATTATCCCACCTCAATAAAATATATATGATTTAATTTATTATAAATGTTTGAAATTTAAATTATTATTAGTTATAATTAGTTTGGTGATATTATGAATATAGATAATAATACAATTTTAATTGTTCCAAATAAATTAAAAAAAGATTTATTAAAAAGAATTAAAAAATTAATTAATTTCAAAATAATTTCATTAGAAGAATTTATTAAAAATTATTATTTTGATTATGATAATAGAGCAATATATTATTTAATGAATAAATACAACCTAAAATATGAAGTAGTAAAAATATATTTAAAAAATATATACTATGTAGAAAATAAAGATTATCATAATGAAAAATTAAATAAATTAGTAAAAATAAAACAAGAATTAGAAGAAAATAATTTATTAATAAAAAATGATAACTTTAAAGATTATATAAAAAAGAAGAAAATAATTGTTTATGGATATCAGTATATAGAAAAAAAATATAAAGATTTACTAGATGAGTTAAAATCTATTTATATAAATAATGAAAAAGAATACACCAATCAAAAACTATATGAATTTCAAAATAAAGAAGAAGAAATTGATTTTTTAATATCAAAAATAGTTGAATTAAAAGAGAAAAATATATCACTAAATAATATTAAAATAATAAAAAATGAATATGAATTAGAAATAAAAGAAAAATTAAAATTATATAATATAAATTATATAGAAGAAAAAACACTATATGGAACAAATATAGTTAAAATATTATTAGATAATTTAGATGAAAATATAGAAAATACACTAAAAAAAATAAAAGAAAAAGTTGATTTAGAAAATGAACTAAATCTTAAAATATATAATAAAATAATTAACATTTTAAATAATTATACATTTATACATGATAAAACAGAAATAAAAGAAATGCTTATAAATGATTTTAAAAATACTAAAATAATAGATAAAAATTATAAAGAAAAAATAGAGTTTATAGATTTAAAAAATAATATCATTAATAATGATAATTATGTATTTTTATTAGGATTTAATATAGGAATAATCCCAGAAATAAAAAAAGATGAAGACTATATTACAGATAATATAAAACATTTATTAAATTTAGATTCTGTAAAAGATATAAATATTAAAATTAAAAATATGTATATAGAAAATATAAAAAAAACAAATAATTTAATAATTACATATAAAAAATATGATAATGGAGAATGTTATATATCATCACTAAATGATTATTTAAATTTAGAAATAATAAAGAATACTAAAATTCCATACTATTTACCATTAGATAATAAAATAAAACTTGAAAAAAAGTTAGATATATTAAGTAAATATAATATATTAGATGATGATTTACCTATTTTGTATAATAACTATAAAGATATAAAATATAACACTTATAATAATAAATACACCAAAATAAATAGAAAAGAAGATAAATTGTTACTATCATATTCTAGTATAGATAACTACTTTAAATGTTCATTTAAATATTATATAGAAAATGTATTAAAGTTAAATATATATGAAGAAAAATTTGCAAGTACAATTGGAAATTTATTTCATCATGTATTAGAAAATGCCTTTATAGATGGATTTGATTTTGAAAAAACATATGATAATTACTTAAAAGAAATCAATAAAGAGTTTACAAATAAAGAAAAAATATTCTTAAAAAAATTAAAAAAAGAATTAAAATTAATAATAGAAACAATAAAGAAACAATTAGAATTAATATCATTGGATGAAACATTATATGAACAGAAAATATATATAAAAGCAACAGAAAATGTAACATTCATGGGAATAATAGATAAATTAATGTACAAAGAAATAGAAGATAAAACTTATGTAGCTATAATAGATTACAAAACAGGAAATCCTAATTTAAATTTAAATAATATTATATATGGACTAGATATGCAACTACCTATATATTTATATTTAATAACACATACAAATAAATTAAAAAATGTAAAAATAGTAGGATTTTATCTTCAAAAAATATTAAATAGTGAACCAAAAATAATAAAAGGAAAAACATTAAAAGAACAAAAAGAAGATAATTTAAAACTACAAGGATATAGCATAGATAAAGAAGAAATAATAAATTTATTAGATAAAACATATAAAGACAGTAATTTAATAAAAGGTTTAAAACAAGGAAAAAATGGATTTTATAACTATTCAAAAATATTAAATGAAGAACAAATAAATAAAATAATAAATTTAGTTGATAAAAAAATAAAGGAAGCAACAAAAAATATAGAAAATAATAATTTTGATATAAACCCAAAATCAATAAATAATGAAAATGTATCATGTAAATTTTGTAAATATAGGGATATTTGTTATATGAAAGAACAAGATATAAAATATTTAAAAGAATATAAAAATTTAGAATTTTTAAGTGAAAATAGGTGATAACATGCCAAAATGGACAGAAGAGCAATTAGAAGCAATCAATAAAAGTGGTACTAATATAATAGTAAGTGCAGGAGCAGGAAGTGGAAAAACTGCAGTTTTATCAGAAAGAGTACTTAGAATATTAAAAGAAGGCACTCATATAGATGAATTATTAATACTTACATTTACAAATGCTGCAGCTAAAGAAATGAAAGAAAGAATAAGAAAGAAAATAAAAGAAAATGAAGATTTAAAAGAAGAGTTAAATTTAATCGATTCTGCTTATATAACAACATTCGATTCATTCGCACTATCAGTACTAAAAAAATATCATTATATATTAAATATAAGTCCAAATGTAAGTATAATAGATGAATCAATAATTAATATCCAAAAAAATAAATATATAGATGAAATATTTGAAGAATATTATAAAAATAATAATGAAAAATTCATAAAATTAATAGAAACTTTTTGTATAAAAGATGATGACAGTATAAAAAAGGCAATACTTGATATATCAAAAAAAATAGATTTGAAAACAGATAAGGAAAAATATATAAAAGAATATATAAACAATAATTATAATATAGAAAAAATAAATAAAGATATAAAAGAATATGAAAATATTTTAAAAGAAAAAATAGAAAATATAAAAGAAATAATACATGACTTATCATTAGAATTAGATGGCTCATATATAGAAACATTAAATGAATGTATTATAAATTTATTAAATAGTAATACATATGAAGAAATAAGAAACAATTTAAATATAAAACTTCCACCACTAAAAAAAGGTACGGAAGAACATATTAAATCAAAAAAGGAACAAATAAATAAAATAATAAAAGAGTTAATTGAATTAACTGATTATGATATAAAAACATTAAAAGAAAATATATTAAGTACAAAAGAGTATACAGAAATAATATTAGAATTAATAGAAGAATTAGATAAAAAAATAAGCGATTACAAATTTAAATATGATGTATATGAATTTAATGATATAGCAAAATTATCTATAAAAATAATAAGAGAAAATAAAGATATACAAGAAGAATTAAAAAATAAATTTAAAGAAATTCTTGTAGATGAATATCAAGATACAAGTGATATACAAGAAGAATTTATTAATTTAATTGAAAATAACAATGTTTATATGGTTGGTGATATAAAACAATCAATATATCGTTTTAGAAATGCCAATCCATATATATTTAAAAATAAATATGATATGTATTCTAAAAACACAAACGGAATCAAAATAGATTTAAATAAGAATTTTAGATCAAGAATAGAAGTTTTAAATAATATAAATCAAATATTTAATAAAATTATGGATGATAATATAGGTGGAGCAAACTATAAAAAATCACATAATATGATATTTGGAAATAATGCTTATAATATAGAAGGATTAACACAAGATAACCATAATATAGAAATAATAGACTATGATGATATAAAAGAATATAAAAAAGAAGAAATAGAAGCATTTATAATTGCTAATGATATAGAAGAAAAAATAAAAAATAAATACAAAGTATATGATAAAGATAAAAATATCGTAAGAAATATAGAGTATAGTGATTTTGTAATATTAATGGATAGAACAACTAATTTTGATACATATAAAAAAATATTTACATATAAAAATATTCCATTAAAACAAATCAAAGATGAAAAAATGAATGAAGAAATGGATTTATATGTAATAAAAAATTTAATCAAATTAGTATTAAAAATTAAAAATAATGAAATAGATACAGAATTCAAATATTTATTTATTAGTATAGCAAGAAGTTTTCTATTTAATTTAGATGATGATAAAATATATAAGATAATAAAAGAAGAAACATTTAAAGAAAATATAATATATCAAAATATAGAAGAAATATTAATAAATTATGATAATTTAACACCAAAACTATTATTGGATAATTTGTTAACTAAATTTGATTATTATAATAAATTACTTACAATAACAAACATAGAAGGATCTTTAATAAGAATAAAAAAAATAAAAGAATACATAGATAACTTTGAAGTATTAGGATATACTATAGAAGATTTTAGTAACTATTTAGAAGAATTAATAAAAAATAATTATGAAATGAAATATGCTTTAAATGAAGAAAGCACAAATAGTGTTAAAATAATGACTATACATAAATCAAAAGGGTTAGAATACTATATATGCTATTATAGTGGACTTTATAAAACATTTAATATATCTGATATAAAGGAAAAATTTACTTATGATAACAAATATGGAATAATTGTTCCATTCTTTAACGAAGGAATAGGAGATACTATATATAAAACACTTATGAAAGAAAATTATATTAAAGAAGAAATAAGTGAAAAAATAAGACTTTTCTATGTAGCGCTTACACGAGCAAAAGAAAAAATGATATTAGTAGAACCATATAAAGAAGTTATGACTGAAGAAATTACAAATAGTATAAAAAATAAATACAGAAGTTTTAAAGATATAATTGACTCTTTAAAATTTGAATTAATAGATTATTATAAAAAAATAGATAATATCAATATTGATAAAAATTATAAAATAGGTAAAAATAATAATATATTAGATATAATACCTACAAATAGTGAAAAAATAATAGAGAAAAATATAACAATTGACAAACAATTGTTAAATGAAAATACATATTCTAAAAAACAAACTAAAATTATAACAAAAGAAGAAAAAGAAAAAATGGAATATGGAAAGAAATTACACGAAATATTTGAAATAACCGATTTTAAAAATAGTACTAATAAATATGTAGATAAATTTTTAAAACATTTTAATAAAGAAAAAATAATGAATTCAAATATAATAAAAGAATATGAATTTATATATGAAAAAGAAAATGTAGAATATCATGGTATTATAGATTTACTTATAGAATATGAAGATTATATAGATATAATTGATTATAAGTTAAAAGATACGAGTGATATAGAATATTTAAATCAATTAAGAGGGTATAGAGAATATATAGAAAACTTGACAGGAAAAAATGTAAACATTTACTTATACTCCATAGTTCTTGATAAATTAGATACTATAATATGATAAAATCAATATAAGGAGGTAACTATGCAATTAGTATTAAGTATAATATTATGTTTGATTTTGTATTTTTTATTTGAAAACTATGGATTTAAAGAGGTTTTTATATTTAAATTAGTATGGCAAATAATAAGAATAGTTATAGCAGGAGCTTTTCAAAAATTATATGCACTAGGAGTGGGAACATTAATTATTTATTTTGTGATATTAATTATAAGTATATTAATCACAACAGCTATAGAACATTTCATCTATAATAAAACAAGTGGTTTTATAGCATTTGTAATTCTCTCAGGATTAATTGAAATGCTAATATTAGTTGGAGCATCAGCTGCTCTTTATGGTATAGTATCAACTATATAAAAATCAATAACTAAAAGTTTATTGATTTTTTTTTAATAATTTGTTAGAATAACAAAATAAAGAGGAGAAAATAAAATGAAAAAATATATAATATTAGAATTAATACCAACGGCTTCTACTAAAGAAAAGGGAGATATTATACAATTATCGGCTTTAAAATTAGAGGATTTAAATTTAATAGATAGATTTGATTATAGATTAGTAGAAGAAAAAATACCTTTAACAGAATTAAAAGAAATGATAAGTTATGATAAGGAAAAATTTATATATAAAAATGAAACAGATGAAATATTAGAAGAATTTAAAAAATGGAGTGAAGATTTACCACTTTTAATATTAAATAATTCATATACATTAGATTATCTAAAAGAATTAAATAATAAAAAAGAAGATATATCTGATTATTTAAAAATACCATTTAGTGATGATATTATAGATATAATCATAAATAAATATAATTTACAACCATCTAATTATATAGTAGATTTATTATATGAAGCACTAATATATGAAAGTAATAATTAATATTGCTTTTTTTATTGAGTAAAATATTTTAAAATGTTACAATGTCAATACTATATAAAATTAATATAATAAATAGAGGTGACTCATGAATAAAACAATAAAAACAATGATAATAAGTATGATTATAAATACCATTTTATCTATATCAAAAGTATTAGTAGGTATAATAGGACAAAGTGGTGCTTTAATAGCAGATGGACTACATTCTTTTAGTGATTTAATAACAGATGTAGTAGCAATTGTAGGAAGTAAATTAGCGTCTAAACCGGCTGATTTAAATCATCCTTATGGGCATGGAAAAATAGAATATATAACAAGTATGATAATATCTATAATGATTATATTTTTAGGATCTACTATAATCATAAAAACATTTACAGAAGTTATAACAATACCATCTAAAATAGTAATTATAGTAACAATCTTTACAATAATATTAAAATTATTATTATCAAATTATATACTAAAATGTGGAAAAAAATATAACAGCAATATATTAATATCATCAGGATTAGAAAGTAGAACAGATGTTATATCATCATTAGTAGTATTAATATCATCAATATTATGCTTATTAAATAAATATATTGAAATATTTAAATATGCTGATAAAGTAGCAATGTTAATAGTTGGTATACTTATAATTAAAACCGGATTTAATTTACTTAAAGAAAACACGAGTAATATATTAGGAGAATCAGAAATTAATACAGAATTAACAAAACAAGTAGAAAAGATAATTCTAAATAAGAAAGAAGTAATAAAAATAGATGAATTAGTATTAATAAAATATGGATCTTATTATAAATTAATATCAGATATAGGGATGAATGAAAATGATTCATTAAAAGATATACATAATGTTTTAGATTTATTAGAAGAACAAATAAAAAAAGAAACAAATATAAAATTTATAACATTCCATGTTAATCCATATAAAATATAACAACATAAAATATTGAAATAATCTAAAAAATAATGTATTATTAATATAGAAAAAATAGAAAGAGGTAAAATATGAAAAGAAAAGGTTTTACATTAATAGAATTACTTGCAGTTATAGTAATTTTAGCAGTTATAGCATTAATCACAACACCAATCATATTAAATATGATAAATAATGCTAAAAAGGGTGCGGCAAAAGATTCAGCATATGGATATATAGAAGCTATAGAATATAGCAATTCAATGTCTGGAATAGATAGTACAAAATATCCAACAATAGCAACAGGAGAAGTTTCAACAATAAATAGTTTAGTAAAAGTAAAAGGAATCAAACCAACAAGTGGAAGTGTTACAATAGAAAAAGGAAGAGTAACAGAAGCAACATTATGTATAAATAATTATAGTGTATATTATAATGGAAAAGAAGCCACTATAAAAGGAAATGCATGTGGAGAAAAAGAAGAAGATATAGTAATTAAAAATAGTACAATACTAGATAAAGCAAAATCATTAGTATATGAAAATAATGCTTGTAAAACAGATGGAACAACATATCAATATATGGGAGGATGTTATATAAAAGGAGCCTCTACAAATAACTATATATGGTATAACGGATTTATGTGGAGAATAATGGGAATAAATAGTGATAATACAGTGAGATTAATAACAGATGAAAATGTAACATCAATTCCTTATGGAGCATCTAATACAGTAGGATGGTGGTATGCCACAAATAAATATGCCACAAATAAAGATTATATACATGATTGGTTAAACACATATTTTTTAGGTCATTTAAATAGTACAAAAAGTATAATAAAAGAAGGAAATTATTTCTGTAGTGAAACTATAGAATCCGATTTAACAGATGATACAGTAAGAACAATATGTACAAGTGGAAAAGAAGTAAAAGCCAAAGTCGGATTAATATCATATGATGAATATTATTTAGCAAGCCTTTCTTCATCTTATTTAAATATAGGGCAATTTTTTTGGACAATGACACCATATAGTACATCTCGCGCTTGGAGCGTCAACTCTAATGGTGACGCTGACAACTACGAAGACGTTTCTAATGCTAATGGGGTCCGCCCAGTTATAAATGTCGAAGCTACTTCTACCATCACAGAAGGTGATGGTACCTCTTTAAGTTATTATGTATTAGCTGAAGATAAAACAAGTGATAAAACAGGAACAATAAGTAATATAGTAACAAGTGGAGAATATGTAAAATTAGAAGGAAAAACATATAGAGTAGTAAGTAAAGATAGCGATGGAGTAAAACTAATATATGATGGCTATTATGATACAGATGTCGCTTATGGAAGTGATAATACATTTACAACAACATCAGGAATAGGAGCCAAATTAAATGGAGATGTATTAACATGGTTAGGATTAAATAATTCAACTAAAATAAAAGAAACAACATGGTATCAAGGAACTGCAATAGGTGAGGGATATACATATAAAACACCACTTGAAGAAACAGAAGAAACAGGAATAAAAGCCAAAGTCGGATTAATAAGAGTAGGAGAAATGTTATCAGGACAATCATCAACAATATTAACAAGTAATTATACAAAGACGAGTTGTGTTAAGAATGCAGAAATATATTGGACAATGAATAAATATACTAGTACCTCTATCGCTTGGACCGTCCGCGAAGGTGGGCTAGCTAACCACTACTTCGCCGTGACTAACACTAACGGTGTCCGCCCAGTTATAAAAGTAGATACTAATCTTACCATTTCTAAAGGAAATGGTACATGGTCAAGTCCATATGAAATATAAAAAGAAAATATAATATGGTAAAATAATAAAATTAAATCGAAGTAATACACACTTTCGTAACTCGAAAGTGTAGGGTGTAGAAATACTAGTACCTCTAACACTTGGAACGTCAACAATGATGGTAACGCTAACAACAACGCCGTGACTAACACTAACGGTGTCCGCCCAGATTTCTATAAAACTTAAAAATGACTAAGGTTATATAAAAGCTATAGAAAACAATTTCTACTTCCCAAGCAATAGTAATAAATGCTTAAAACAAAATACAGACATTTCTAGATTAGTAAGTAATGAAAATCTGGTAAATGAGAAATCTGTATTTTTTTTCTTTTTTCTTGACAACGTGTGTGTTAATATTACTAAGGTGATAAAACGAAGTTAATAGATATACATAGTAATTTAAAAAGAGAAAATATAAATTGTGTAGTAATAATAAAGTATGGACAATTTTATAAGAACTTGCAACATATCTTACAGGTAGATATATGCAAATACATATATTACCATTATCTTTTAAAGAATATTTAGATTATTATGGAAGTGATAATGAGCAAAAAAATATAATGATTATATTCAAGAAGGCGGTTTTCCTTATTTAATTAATTTGTCAGAAGATAAGAATTTAATAAGAAATTATTTATTAGGGGAAGTTAAAGATTATGGTAACATTCTTGAAAATATAATATTTTTAGAATTAAAAAGAAGAAAATATGATATATATATAGGTAAATATGATGATCAAGAAATAGATTTTGTGATAAAAAATAATGATGGAATAAAATATATTCAAGTAGCACTATCAGTAAGAGATGAAAATGCATTAAATAGAGAACTAACACCATTAAAAAATATAAAAGATAATTATCCAAAATATATAATAACACTTGACTATGATACAAATAATTATGAAGGAATAAAACAAATAAGTGTATTAGATTTTTTAACAGGAAGAATAGATTTATAAAAAACAAAAAAATTTGTTTTTTTCGTGTGTGTGTAATTTATATATTGAAAAAGAAATTAATACGTGTTACACTCTTAGTGTAATATAAAATAAGAGGGATAATATAAAAAGAAAAGGTTTTACATTAATAGAATTACTTGCAGTTATAGTAATTTTAGCAGTTATAGCATTAATAGCAACACCAATTATTTTAAATATGATAAATAATGCTAAAAAGGGTGCGGCAAAAGATTCAGCATATGGATATATAGAAGCTATAGAATATAGCAATTCAATGTCTGGAATAGATAGTACAAAATATCCAACAATAGCAACAGGAGAAGTTTCAACAATAAATAGTTTAGTAAAAGTAAAAGGAATCAAACCAACAAGTGGAAGTGTTACAATAGAAAAAGGAAGAGTAACAGAAGCAACATTATGTATAAATAATTATAGTGTATATTATAATGGAAAAGAAGCCACTATAAAAGGAAATGCATGTGGAGAAAATGGAAAAGAAGAATCGAATACACCAGAAAAAGAACCAATAACTTATCAAACATATTCTAATGGAGATATTATTTATTTAGATCCTATAACAGGTAAAAAATGTGATAATTATGTGGCTTCTAATAGTTATACCGGTGTTAAAACTGGTTGTATGAAATGGTATGCGTTTTTAGATGAAGGAGAAAATTCTTCTAAAATAAATTTACTTTTGGATCATAATATAAAAGAAGGTGTAGCTTGGAATTCTGGGACAGGTTCTATAGATTATAAATATATGTCAGAAGTAAAAGATGAATTAGAAAAAGAAACAGTAAATTGGATAGGAGATAAAAGATTGATATCAGCAGATGAAATTGCAACTATAACAGGCAATACAACATTTGATTCAACAGTAAATTTAAAAGATGAAGGATTTTCATTCAAAAAATTCGGATGGATATTTGATAGAACAAGTACAGTTTGTGAAAATTCTGGATGCCCAAATAATAGTGATGGATCTCACTTTGGATATTGGACTTCTAGTAGAGCTTTAGGATATAGTGCAACTGATTATTATGCTTGGGGAGTATTTGATGAAGGTAGAATAGTAGCATATACTATAAATACAACATCTCCAGAAATTCGTCCAGTTATTACTGTTGATAAAGTAAATCTTAAATAAAATATAGTTATTTATGCCAAAGGAAAACTCAAAATAGTTTTCTTTTAATTTGTAAATAAATGTAAATGAATATAAAAAAATAATAAAAAATATAATAACTTTGATATACTAATATATAGCGAGGTAGAATATGAAAGATATAAAACTATTTATAGAAGGATTTATAATAGGAATAGGAAAAATAATTCCAGGAGTAAGTGGAGCAATGTTTGCTATGATGTTTGGAGTATATGAAAAAGCTCTAAATACTATAAGCAATATAAAAAAAGAATTATCAAGAAATTTAAAATTTATGATTATACTTGGAACTAGTATATTACTTGCAATAATATTTGGTAGCAATATTATAAAAAGATGCTTAGATAATTATTATTTACCAACAATGATGTTATTTATAGGAATGATGGCAGGAGGAATAAAACCATTATTTAATAAGGTAAAAGGAATAAAAATAGAAAAACAAAATATAATGTGCGCTATTATTGTAGTGGCAATTCTAGTAATAGTATCAAGCCTAGATTTTGGAGTAAACGAAGGAAATTTAGATAAAAATCCAATAACAGTTTTATTGCTTATAATATCAGGATTTATAGATGCTTTTGCAACCGTAACACCTGGAATATGTGGAACAGCATTACTTATGATAATAGGATATTATGATATAGTAATAACATCACTTGGTGATATATTTAATGTAACTAATCTAGAAAATAATTTATTTATACTAATTCCTTTTTTAATAGGATTATTACTAGGAATATATTTAATATCAAAATTAATAAATTACTTATTTAAGAATCATAAAACGAAAACTTATTATTCAATAATAGGATTTGCTATTACATCAATAATATTGCTATTTAAAGATACATTATCTAAAACATATGAAATGCAAGAAATAATTATATCAATAGTATTATTTATAATAGGATTTATAATTGTATATTTCCTAGAAAAAAAAGAAATATAATTTTTTTTAATTATTTTTTAGCACTCACACTTGACAAGTGCTAAAAATAGTGGTATAACATAATTGTTGATAAGGAAAGTCAACAAAAGGAGGAATGAGATGAAGAAACAGTTTAAGTCAGAATCAAAAAGGTTGCTAGATTTAATGATTAACTCAATTTATACAAACAATGATATATTTCTAAGGGAGATAATATCAAATGCAAGTGATGCCTTAGATAAGTTATATTATAATTCCTTAACTGACAAAGATATAAAAGTAAAGAAAAATGATCTAAAGATAAAAATAGAAATTGATAAAGAAAAAAGATTGCTTAAAATATCCGATAATGGTATTGGAATGACTAAAGACGAATTAGAAAACAATTTAGGAACAATTGCTAAAAGTGGTTCATTATCATTTAAAGAAATGAATGATTCTAAAAAGATTGATATAATTGGTCAATTTGGAGTAGGATTTTATTCAGCATTTATGGTAAGTGATGAAATAGAAGTAATATCTAAATCATTAGATAATGAAGCAAATAAATGGATATCAAAAGGAATAGATGGATATCAAATAGAAAAAGCAGAAAAGGATACAATTGGAACAGATATAATTCTTCATATAAAAGAAGATACAGAAGATGTAAAATATAGTGAATATTTAGAAGAATATAAAATAAAAGAATTAATAAAAAAATATTCAGATTATATAAGTTATCCAATTATAATGAATGATAAGGATAAAAAAGAAGAAACCTTAAATAGTATGATCCCACTATGGAAAAGAAACAAATCAAAAATAAAAGAAGAAGAATATAATGATTTTTATACAGATAAATTTTATGATTATGAAAAACCACTTAAAGTAATACATACAAATGTAGAAGGAGTAGTAAGTTATAATTCAATACTATTTATACCTTCACATACACCATATGATTTTTATAATAAAGAATATGAAAAAGGATTAAATTTATATTCAAATGGTGTACTTATAATGGAAAAATGTAGTGATCTGCTTCCAGATTATTTGTCATTTGTAAAAGGAGTTGTGGATACAGAAGATATATCATTAAATATATCAAGAGAAATGTTACAACAAACAAAAAATTTAAAAGTAATTGCAAATAACATAGAAGCAAAAATATTAAAAGAACTACATAATATGTTAGAACAACAGAAAGAAGAATATATTAAATTTTATAAAATATTTGGTATACAACTTAAGTATGGTGTTTATAATAATTATGGAATGGATAAAGATAAATTAAAAGATTTACTCATGTTCCATTCAAGCAAAAAAAATACTTTAATAACATTAAAAGAATATGTTGAAGATTTGAAAGATCAAGAAAGTATTTATTATGCTAGTGGTCAATCAGTAGCAAAAATAGATGCAATGCCACAAGTAGAACAAGTAAAAGAAAAAGGATATGATATACTTTATTTAACAGATTATATAGATGAGTTTACAATTAACATGTTAAATAGTTATGAAAATAAAAAATTCATAAATGTATGCGATGAAAACCTTGACCTAGAAGATAAAGATGAAAAAGAAAAAACAGAAAAATTAAATGAAAAAGATAAAGAAATGTTAGATTATATAAAAGAAAAATTAAACATTTCAGAAGTCAAATTTACAGGAAAATTAAAAACACACCCTGTATGTTTGAAATCAAAAGGAGAAATATCAACAAAGATGGAACAAGTATTAAATGCAATGCCAACAAAAAGTGGTGTGAAAGCAGAAACAATACTTGAAATAAATGAAAACCATAAGATAAAAGAAAAACTTGAAACACTTTATAAAGAAAATAAAGAAGAACTTTATAAATATGCTAAAGTTTTATATGATATGGCAAGATTAATAGATGGACTTGAGATAGAAAATCCAACAGAAATAAGTAATTTAATATGTGACATAATGACAAAATAAAGGAGGAATGTTTATGTTACCAAGTAGAATATTTTTTGATAATTTTTTAGATGAATTTAAAGAAAGTGATAAAATGAAATGTGATATATATGAAAAAGATAATACATACTATCTAGAAGCAGATATACCAGGATTTAGTAAAGAAGATATAAATGTTGAATTTAATAAAGGAAATTTAACAATTACAGCAGAAAAAAATAGCGAAGAAGAAGAAAACGATAAAAACTATTTAAGAAGAGAAAGATATTATGGAAAATATCAAAGATCATTTTATTTAGGAGAAGTAGATGAAGAAGCATGTGAAGCATCATTTACAAATGGAATCTTAAAAATTAAAGTACCTAAAAAATTAGAAGAAGAAACAAAAAAGAATATTGAAATCAAATAAGAGAATTTTTTCTCTTTTTTTATATGATTTACTGGTTATAAAGTGAATTTAAAAGATATATTAAAAATATGTGATGGAAAACTAATATGGAAAAATTTAAATAAAAAAATAAACAATTTTCTAATAGATACTAGAACAATAAAAGAAAATGATTTGTTTATAGGGATAAAAGGAGAAAACTATGATGGAAATACATTCTATCAAGAAGCGTTTAAAAAAGGAGCAATTGTATGCATAAATAGTAAAACCAGATATAGTAGTTATTACTAATATTAGAACATCACATATAAGAAAGCTAGGCTTAAGAAAAAATAATAAAACAAGAATACAATTTTACTTAAAGCATCAAACTCAATGAATTTTAAATATTTAGTAGAAAAATTAGAGAATATAAAAAATTAATATTTTATTTTTCACGTAATCTTTTCTTTTTATTATTAAATAATTGAAAATAAAAAATATTTATTATATAATGAATTATAATAGGAGGGGTAAAATGACAGATGAAATAAAAAAGATGGATGAGTATTTTAGAGCAGCAAATTATTTATCAGCATGTCAATTATATTTGCTAGATAATCCACTTTTAAAAAGGCCATTAAAGAAAAGTGATATAAAAAACAAAATAGTAGGACATTGGGGAACAGTGCCAGGACAAAACTTTATTTATCTACATTTAAATAGAGTAATAAAAAAGGACAAATTAAACATGATATATATATCTGGCCCAGGACATGGGGGGAATGCGATTGTATCAAATGTATACTTAGAAGGAACATATAGTGAAGTATATAATGATATAACAGAAGATGAAGAAGGATTAAAAAAATTATTTAAACAGTTTTCCTTTCCAGGTGGAATATCAAGCCATGTTGCACCAGAAACACCAGGTTCAATAAATGAAGGTGGAGAATTGGGATATAGTCTTTCACATGCATTTGGAGCAGTATTAGATAACAAAGAGTTAATTGCAGCATGTGTTGTAGGAGATGGAGAAGCTGAAACAGGACCACTTGCAACAAGCTGGCATTTAAATAAGTTTATAAATCCTAAAACAGATGGAGCAGTACTTCCTATACTACATTTAAATGGTTATAAAATAGCTAATCCAACTGTATTATCACGTATATCAAAAAAAGAGTTAGATTCGTATCTTAGAGGATGTGGATGGAATCCATATTATGTAGAAGGAAATGACCCTTTCATAATGCATCAAAAAATGATAGAAGTAATGGATAAAGTAATAGCTGAAATAAAACATATTTGGAAAGATTCGAGAATAAATGGAAATGAAAAAAGAAGATTTTGGCCAATGATAGTACTTAGAACACCAAAAGGATGGACAGGACCAAAATATGTAGATAAACTAATGATAGAAAATTCATTTAGAGCACATCAAGTGCCAATCGTACCAGATACTGAAGAAAAAATAAAATTACTAGAAAAATGGTTAAGAAGTTATAAACCAGAGGAATTATTTGATGAAAAAGGTTCACTTAGAAAGGATTTAAAAGAATTAGCACCAAAAGGAAGAAGCAGAATGGGTTCAAATCCACATGCTAATGGAGGTTTGTTATTAGAAGAAATAAGAACACCAGATTTTAGAAAATATGGTGTAAAAGTAGAAAGACCAGGTATTATAGAAAAAGAAGATACAAGAGTACTTGGTGAATACATAAGAGATTTAATAGTATTAAATAAAAAATCTAAAAACTTTAGATTTTTCGGACCAGATGAGGCAGCGTCAAATAGATTAAATCATGTATTTGAAGTAACAAATAGGAAATGGAATGACAAAATAGTTGTAACAGATGACTATTTAGCTCCAGATGGAAGAGTAATAGATTCATACCTATCTGAACACTTTTGTGAGGGTGCATTAGAAGGATATTTGCTTACAGGAAGATATGGATTTTTTCACTCATATGAAGCATTTATAAGAATTGTAGATTCAATGATAAGTCAACATGCAAAATGGTTAAAAGTTACTAAAAATTTACCATGGAGAGCACCAATTGCTTCACTAAATTTAATTTTAACATCACATTGTTGGCAACAAGATCATAATGGATATACCCACCAAGATCCAGGCTTTCTAAATCATATTGTAACTAAAAAATCAGATATAGTAAGAATATATTTGCCACCAGATGCTAACTGCTTAATTGCATGTTTTGATCATTGTATTAAAACAAAAAATTATATAAATGCTATAGTAGCAAGTAAACATGAAAGACCACAATGGTTAACAATGGAAGAAGCATTTAGACACTGTTATGAGGGGGTTGGAATTTGGAAATTCGCAAGTAATGATGAAAATTCAGAACCAGACATAGTAATGGCATGTGCAGGAGATACTCCAACATTAGAAACACTTGCAGCTACTAAAATATTAAGACAAAATTTTAAAGAATTAAAAATAAGAGTTGTAAATGTTATAGACTTAATGCGATTAGAATCTAATTTAAAACATCCACATGGACTTACAGATCATGATTATAATATGTTATTTACAAAAGATAAACCAATTATATTCGCATTTCATGGATATCCATCATTAATTCACCAATTAACATATAATAGAGAAAATAAAGATATGCATGTACATGGATATAAAGAAGAAGGAACTATAACAACACCATTTGATATGAGAGTACAAAATGAACTTGATAGATATCACTTAGTAATAGATGCAATAAAATATTTACCAAAATTAGGGAATAGAGGAGCATCTCTTGTAGAGTGGTGTAAGACAAAACTTTTAGAACATAGCGAATATATAAAAACATATGGAATAGATATGGAAGAGATTAGAAACTTTAAATGGGAAGATTAATTCCCATTTTAATTTTAAAAAGACATCTTTTTTGTTATAATTTAATTAGGTGATAATATGCAAATAAATGGTAAAGAAATAAATATAGAAGATATAAATATAGATATAAAAATGCATCCAAGAAGAGAAAATGGCTTTATGTTAAGTGATGATCAAATAAATATATTAAAAAAATATAATATAGATTATTTAAAATATAATGACATAAAAAGTTTAATATATGAAATAGAAGAAATACTAAATATAGAGTATTATGAAGATTTAGATTACTTGTCAAGTGAACTAGCAGAATTTAATTATTATAATTATACAAACAAATAGGAGAAAGATATGGATAAAATTAGAAATGAATCTTTAAAAAATGAAAATATAAATGAATTAATAGAAATAATAGAACAAGCAATAGATAATTTTAATTATCAAGATAATATAGATGAAATAGAAAATATCGTAAAAATATTACCAAAATATATAAAAAATAATAAAAAAGAAATAAGTGATAAATTAAATAAAATTCATCAACAAATAAAAATACATCTAGTTGAAAAACCTGGAAATATAGATAAAACAAATCATAACTATAAAATATTAAAAAACATTATCAATGATATAGAAGAAATTCAAATGTCAATATTATATAATTATATAGATAAATATGATGAGACAAAATATAAATTAATAGAATATATGATATTTGAAGTAAAAAATGTTGCTTTTGTTAAGGACGCTATTAAAAGATTCCCATATATTGTAAATACATTTGATAAAAATAATAAAGCACTAATAGTAAGCATAATGGAAAAATATATAGATGAAGTTTTAAAATATTCCAAAAATAAGGAAATAGATAATATCATATATTATGATGAAATAATAAAGTGTTTTTTAGAATCGCCAAAATTAATGTTTGATATAATAGATAAAAAACATTTATTACTACAAATAAAAGAAAAATTTAAATTAATTAGAACAGAGAAAGAAAGAAAAACGTTTTATTTAAATATATTAATAGAAGAAATAGAAAATAAAGAACAGAATATCACAAATCCTTATTTAGAATATAAATATCATATAAAAACATATTTTAATGAAGCAATTAATAGTGAAACTAGAAAAATAATAGATAATTATAATTTAAAAAAAGAAAGAAAAATAATAGATGATTATATACTAACATTTGATGGCTTAGATGCAAAAGAAATAGATGATGCACTTAGTATAGAAAAATTAAAAAACGGAAATTACAAATTAGGAGTTCATATTGCAGATCCAACTGCATTAATTGATAAAAAAAGTATAATATTTGAAGAAGCTGCTAAAAGAACTACATCAATTTATTTATCAGATAAAACATATTCAATGTTTCCAAATGAGCTTTCACTTGATTTATTAAATTTAAAAGAAGGAAATTATAGAAATGCCATATCATACTATTATGAGATAGATAAAACAGGAAAAGTAATAAAAAGTGAATTTATTAAAACAATAATAAAAGTAAATAAAAATATGACATATAATGAATTTAATAAAATATTATTATATGGTAGTGGTGATAAAAAATTAGAAGATACGATAAAAAATTTAAGTGATATATCACCATTACTTAATAAATATTATCAAGAAGATGAATTATATAATAAAATAAATAGAACAGAAAATAATATAACTAATACAAATATAATAGGAGCATCAAATAGTGAAAAAGTTGTTGAAAATACAATGGTTTTTAATAATTATATGGTCGCAAAATATTTTAAAGATAAAAAGTTACCATTTATATTTAGAAATCATATAATAGATGAAAATATGCAAAAAGAGTTAGATAGAATTAAAAAACATTTTTTAAATATAGAAGATGAATATATTAAGTACATAGAAATGGTAAAAAATATATATCCAAAAGCCGAATATGGTATAAAATGCTTAGGACATTATGGCCTTGGAATAGAATGCTATTCACATATAACCAGTCCTCTTAGAAGATTTGCAGATGTAATAGCAATTATATGTTTAGATGAATTATATTTTAATAATTATGATATAAAAACAGTTCAAAATGTAGAAAAATTGATATTAAAACATGCAGATAAAATTAATAAAAAAAGGACATCAATTGAAAAATTTGAAGTAACCTACGAGCAAAATAAAATTAAAAATTTGACAAGACAAAATTAACATGATAGAATAATTTTACTTTTGCAAAAAAAGTGAGAGGTGAAAGAAGTGAAAGTAGACCAGAAAAAGGTTACCCTGTTTTTAGTAGTTATGATAGATTTTATGATAGTATTTTTAGTAGGTGCAAAACTATTAAATCCAAAACAAAAAGTAAAAGCAAGTACACTAAAAATACCTACATTTTATAGTGAAAATGTAAAAATAATAAATCAAACTGCTGAAAAAGCAAATATACAAATAGAACAAGAAAAAAGAGCAGCAAGCATTGTATATGATAATATGACAATAGACGAATTATCACAAAAATTAGAGAAATCATTAAATTCTAATTTAAAAGGGAAAGGAAAATTATTTGCAACCTATTCAATAGAATTAGGACTAGATCCATATTTAGCGTTAGCAATTGTACTTCATGAAACAGG
Organism: uncultured Bacilli bacterium; assembly: GCA_934167935.1. The sequence continues at coordinate 15,287 of CAKPMH010000002.1, read as the reverse complement.
ATGTTCATATAGTTGTAGTACACTTGTAAAAACACATAATAATTTAGGTGGATTAAAGGGTTCTAATGGAAAGTATATGTCATTTAATACGTTAGACGAAGGAATAAAAGGATATTTAAATATTTTATATAAAAACTATTATTCAAAAGGACTAACAACACCAGAACTTATGAATCCAAAATATGCTGCAAGTACAACATGGTCAAGTAAAGTTAATTGGTATATACAAAAAATAAAGGCCAAATAGGCCTTTTTAATTTACAATTTAATATTAAAGTGATATTATTAATATAAATAAAAAGGAGAAAAATATGGAAGAAAAAAAAGAAAAAAATCAGATGGATATTTTTACAAAAGGATTTGTAAAACCTACATATGAAACAGAAAAGATAGAAATAGAAGATGTAAATAACACAGATTTAAAATCTGAATTATCTAATAAAAATATAGATAGTGAAGTTAAGAATATAGATAATAAAAATATAGTTAATGATGCTAAAAATATAAGTGATAATGAAAAAAACTTAGATAATAATATAAAATATAATAATATAAAAATGAAAGAGAAAGCTGATAAGCTAATAAAAGAATTAGAAGAGCAAGATACAGAAAGAGATAAAAAAAATAAAAAGAAAAAAAGCAAAAAAAATATATTGCTTATAATAGGAATAATTATAGAAATTCTTGTAATATTATTTTTAATTTATATAAAATTTTTTAAAGAAACTTATAAAACTGTTTTAACATGTACTAATACATCTGAAAATACATCAAATAATTATACAATTACAACAAATAATGTCTATTATTTTGACAAAGAAAATAATGTGGCAAAAACAGATAATAGTATAATATATATTTTCAATGATAAAAAAGCATATGAAGAATATAAAACAACATATACAGACACAAATATAAAAAATTTTAGTGGAATAATGCAAAAAGATGTGTTTGATGATCAAAATTATGCTCACGAAAATAAAACAACATATACTTATAGTAAACTTAAAAAAAATAAAAATGTGAAAATAAAAGATAAATTGATGACAATAAGTGTTCCAAATAGAAAAGATGCAATAACAATATATATAGAAAGCTATGATAACGTAATAAAAACAAATGAAGAAATGGGTTTTACATGTGAATAACTCATTTTTTTATTGATTAAAAACAAGTAATGTGATAAAATTTCTATAGGAGGATTATATATGAATGCAGAAATAAAAGAAATATTGAAAAAATTATTAATATGTGCATATGTTATAATAGCATTACTAGTTATAAATACTATAATAGCATTTACATCAAATGTTGAGGTAACAAAAGATAATAATACAACTCAAACTACTGAAGGTGAAGATAATACTGAATATGATGTTAGTATGTTTGATGCAGTTGATACTGCAAAAGCAATAGAATTATTTTCTTCAGAAGAAACACAAGTTATTTATATAGGAAGATCAACTTGTGGATATTGTGTTAAATTCTTACCAACATTACAACAAGCACAAAAAGAATATGGATATAAAACTAAATATTTAGATATTACAACTGTAACTGAAGACCAACAAAGTGAGTTATTAGCTAAGGATAATGATGAAAAATTCTTAGAAACAAATTTTGGTTCAACTCCAATGGTAATCTTAGTAAAAGATGGTAAAATTGTAGATGGATGGGTTGGATATGCTGAATATGATTCATTTACAAAATTCTTAGAAGAAAATGGATTTAAAAAATAAAATTAAGCATATGCTTAATTTTTTTAGGAGGATATATGAAAAAATATGAAACTATAATAATAGGCTGTGGACCAGCAGGTATATTTACAGCTCTTGAACTTTTAAAGAATAAGCCAGATATGAAAATAATAATGTTTGATAAAGGCAACAATATAAAGGTTAGAAAATGCCCAAAATCAAAGACAATAAATTGTGTATCATGCAAGCCATGTAATATATCATGTGGTTTTGGTGGAGCTGGTGCCTTTTCTGATGGAAAACTTAGTTTATCAAAAGATGTAGGTGGATGGCTTGAAGATTATGTAGGAAGTGAAAAACTAAATAAACTTATAAAATATGTAGATGATATTTATTTAGAATACGGAGGAGACAAGGAAATATCATATAATGAGGAATTTGCAAACAAATTTGATTACGAATGTAGTAAATATGGATTAAAATTTGTTAAATGTCCTATAAGACATTTAGGAACAGAGAAAAGTGCAAAAATAATGGAAGATATGTATGACTATATAATAAACCATAAAAACGTTGAAATTGTAACAAATAAAGAAATAGAAAAAATAGATATGTTAAACAAAATAGTAACTTTACATAATGAACAATATTATGGTGATAATATTGTACTAGCCGTCGGTAGAAGTGGCTCAGAATGGTTAATAAATCAATGCAAAGAAAATGAAATAAAAACAACTAATAACCAAGTTGATATTGGTGTCAGAGTAGAACTTCCAAGATCAATAACAGATTTTTTAACAAACGGACTATATGAATTTAAAATATATAATGTATCTAAAACAACAGAAAACGTAGTAAGAACGTTTTGCATGAATCCTGGTGGATTTGTATCCCAAGAAAATTATGATAATAATTTAGCAGTAGTAAATGGGCATAGTTATCATGATATTAAAAGTGGTAATACAAATTTTGCTCTTCTTGTATCATCAAAATTTACAGAACCATTTAATGAACCAATTACTTATGGTAAATATATTGCTAGACTTTCTAATATGTTAACAGGTGGTAAAATAATGGTTCAAAGACTAAAAGATTTAAAAAATGGAAAAAGATCAACTTATGATAGAATAAAAAAATTATCATATACACCAACACTAAAAGATGCGGTTCCAGGAGATCTATCTTATGTTTTACCTTCAAGAATAGTAAATGCATTATTAGAAACATTTGATGAGTTAGAACATGTTTGTCCAGGTATATCAGGTAGAGATACAATTCTTTATGGCGTAGAAGTAAAATTTTATTCTGCAAAAATAGAAGTAAATAATGAGTTAAAAACAAAGTATGAAGGAATTTATGCAATTGGTGATGGAGCCGGAATTACAAGAGGCTTAATGCAAGCATCAATAAGTGGTGTAATAGCAGCACAAAGTATATTAAAAAACTAAATTTTTAGTTTTTTTTAAAAAAATAAAAAAATTTTTAAAAAAGTATTGCAACTTAGCATAAAATATTATATAATTATTCGTGTCAACGCATAGTGTTGATATGGAATGCCTGAGTGGCGAAATTGGTAGACGCACAGGACTTAAAATCCTGCGGGAGTCAAATCCCGTGCCGGTTCAAGTCCGGCCTTAGGCACCATTTCTTTTTTTGGAGAAATACCCAAGTGGTTGAAGGGACCGGTCTTGAAAACCGGCAGGCCGCGCGAGCGACGCTAGGGTTCAAATCCCTATTTCTCCGCCATCATTTTTTATATCGCGGAATGGAGCAGCTTGGTAGCTCGCCGGGCTCATAACCCGGAGGTCGTTGGTTCAAATCCATCTTCCGCAACCATATGGTCCCGTGGTGTAGCGGTTATCACGTCTGCCTGTCACGCAGAAGATCGCGGGTTCGATTCTCGTCGGGACCGCCATTTTTTTTATTTTGGCTCTGTAGCTCAGTCGGTAGAGCAAGGGACTGAAAATCCCTGTGTCGGTGGTTCGATTCCACTCGGAGCCACCAGAGTGTGGATAAAAAGTTAGATTATCTAACTTTTTTTGTTGTCAAATAAAGGTAAACTAATTTATTTTAATTATGAAATAAACAAAAAATGATGTATAATAAAACAAGATAGGAGAAATATCATGGGACAAACATATTATGATATATTAAAAGTTAGGCAAGATGCTACATTAGAACAAATCAAAAAAGCATATAGAAATATTATGAAATTAGTTCATCCAGATCAAAATGTTACAACAGTAGATTTAGAAACATCAAAAAAAATAAATGAAGCATATCAAACATTAAGAAACGAAAGTAGTAGAAGAAAATATGATGAAAAAATTGAAAATATTAGAAAAAACGAAACGCCAGAAATATTAAAACAACAAATAGAAGAAAAACTAAAAAGTGAGTGGTTTAAAGAACTATTTAATGAAAAATATAATTCAAATAATAGTATTGTATATTTAAGAAATTTTTATAATAATGTTATTAATAATAAAAACTATAATATAAGTAATGTATTAAAAGAAAGATTGTCCAAATTAACACTTATTGAAAAAATGACAAAATATGAGGTCCAAAGATATAATAATATTACAGAAGATATACAAACAATAACAAGTAATGAAAAAGAATCTGTACAAGCATTAGAATCAGAAACACCATTAAAAATAGAAAAACAAGAATCTGTAAATCCTATCATGTGGATTAATACTTATGCAAAAAATTTATCCGAACGATTTAAAGAAGATAAATCAATTCCTACAAGCATTGTAGAAGAAATAGTAGGATATGTAATAAATTTAAAAAATGAATTAATATCACTTCTTCCATATTATTCAGAGCACCCAGAAAAATTAGAAGAAGTAAAAGGCAATATAATTAAATTAGTAGAAAGAAAAAAACAAGAATTATTAAATAAAGATACAGAAAAAGATATAGAAGAATCAAAAGTTTTATAAAATAGTAAAAAATACTATTTTTTTATTATAAAAATTATAATAAAAGTTAAAATTCCTAGTAATTTTAAATATTTTTTGATAAAATAGTATATGTATAAACATGGAAGGAGATCATGATATGAAATTATTTAAGAAATTATTTGATCATGAATATAAAGAATTAGAAAAATTTAAAAAAATTGCTGATGAAATTGTCGCATTAGATGAGGAAATGACAAAATTATCAGATGAAGAATTAAAGGGAAAAACAGTTGAATTTAAGAAAAGATTAAGTGAAGGAGAAACTTTAGAAGATATTAAAGTTGAAGCATTTGCTGTAGTTAGAGAAGCCGCATATCGTGTAATTGGCGAAAAACCTTTTTATGTTCAAATATTAGGTGGACTTGCAATCCATTACGGAAATATAGCAGAAATGCGTACTGGTGAAGGAAAAACATTAACTTCTACAATGCCTGCATATTTAAATGCCTTAGAAGGTAAAGGAGTTCATATTGTAACAGTTAATGAATATCTAGCAGGAAGAGATGCTGAATGGATGGGCAGCATTTATAGATTCTTAGGATTAACAGTAGGAGTGAATCTAAGAGAACAATCAGCTAAAGAAAAACAAGAAGTATATAATTGTGACATTACATATTCAACAAACAATGAAATCGGTTTTGACTATTTAAGAGATAATATGGTTGTTAATGCTAAAGATAGAGTTCAAAGACCACTTAATTTTGCTATAGTAGATGAAGTGGATTCTATATTGATAGATGAAGCAAGAACTCCACTTATAATATCTGGAGGACATCAACAAGCAGCAAATTTGTATATAGAAGCCGATAAATTTGCTAAAACATTAAAAGAAGACGATGGTTACATATATGATGAAAAAACAAAAGCAGTTGTTCTTGATGAGAAAGGAATAAAAGCAGGAGAAAAATTCTTTAAAGTAAAAAACTTATATGATATAGATAATACAAATTTAGTACATTATATTAATCAAGCATTAAAAGCAAACTTTAGTATGAAATGTGACTTTGATTATGTAGTAAAAGATGGACAAATTTTAATTGTAGATCAATTTACTGGTCGTTTAATGCAAGGAAGAAGTTATTCTGATGGACTTCATCAAGCAATTCAAGCAAAAGAAGGAGTTGCTATTGAACAAGAAACTAAAACATTAGCAACAATAACTTTCCAAAATTTATTTAGAATGTATGAAAAATTGTCAGGAATGACAGGAACTGCAAAAACAGAAGAAGAAGAATTTAGAGATATATATAATATGTATGTTATTGAAATACCAACTAATAAACCAGTTGCAAGAGTTGATTATGGGGATTTAATATTCGCAACAAAAGCAGGTAAATATAAAGCAATAATAAATGAAATTAAAGAACGTCATGCAACAGGTCAACCAATACTTGTTGGTACAGTAGCAGTTGAAACAAGTGAACTTTTAAGTTCAATGCTAAAAAAAGAGGGAATAAAACACGAAGTATTAAATGCTAAAAATAATGCAAGAGAAGCAGAAATCATTGCAAAAGCAGGAGAAAAAGGTGCGGTTACAATCGCAACAAATATGGCTGGACGTGGAACTGACATTAAATTAACGGAAGAGGTAAAAGAATTAGGTGGTTTATGTGTAATCGGTACAGAAAGGCATGAATCAAGACGTATTGATAATCAATTAAGAGGTCGTTCAGGACGTCAAGGAGATCCAGGATTCTCACAATTCTGTGTTTCATTTGAAGATGATTTAATGGTCAGATTTGGTACAGATAGAGCAAAGGCATTACTTCAAAGAATTGGCTTTAATGATGATATGTCAATTAGAAATAAAATGATATCAAAATCAATTGAATCTGCTCAAACTACAGTAGAAGGAAATAACTTTGATACTCGTAAAGCATTACTTCAATATGATGATGTTATCAACCAACAAAGAGAATATATATATGATAGAAGAAATGAAATATTAGATTCAATATCAATTCATGACACAATTTTAAAAACATTAAAAGATTTCTCTCATGATTTAGTTTATAGTCATATTCCTCCAGAAGGATATTTAACTGAACTAGATTATAGTGAAATAATAGAATTTTTAAATAATGATATTCTAAGAAATGAAATTAAATTTGAAGATATTTGTGAAATGAAAGAAGAAGAATTAGAAAAATACATTTATGATATTGTAGAAAAAGAATATAATAACAAACTAAAAGATATACCAACTGAAATAGCAAATGAATTTGAAAAAGCAATATCTTTAAGAGTTATTGATACACATTGGATGGAACACATTAATACAATGGATCATTTAAGAGAAGGTATAGGTCTTCGTGGATATGCTCAAGAAAATCCACTTAGAGCATATACTACAGAAGGATTTGCATTATATGAAGAAATGTTAAGTACAATTGATAAAGAAACTGCAATGTATTTACTTAAGGCTGAAATAAGACAAAATATAGAAAGAAAGCAAGTCGTTAAGGGTGAAGCAAAAGGAGATAGAAATAAGACAAAAAAAGCTGAACCAAAAAAAGTAACAAAGATTGGAAGAAATGAACCTTGTCCATGTGGCTCAGGCAAGAAGTATAAACAATGTTGTGGTAAGTAGCGATAAAATAAGGGTTTGCGAGGATTTTGTCCACGTAAAAAACACTTAAAAATAGCTATTTGTCCACATTTTGTCCACGTAACATATAAAATTAGTAATATTTATAATATAGATAATACTAATAATATAATGTACTAAATACCCGTAAAATAAGAGAAAAACACATAATACTATTTGTACCATATATAAGGAAAATATGGTCAAAGTTGGAACATGTGGAAGTGGTAAGAAATATAAGAATTGTTGTGGAAAATAGCTTGTTTTATAAGTAATTGTGAGTTTGACAATAGTCAAAAAAAGTCACAAAATTGTGCACATAACACCATTTGTGCACATTTTGTGCTCATAAATGAAAAAACAATATTTCATTTAAATAATAGCTGCTTAAATATTTTAAATTTTGCAAAAATTGTAATATAATTGATTGTATATTGTAAAAGATTAAACTTGCGACTATTTTTGACTACTTCAAAAATATAATGGTTGTTGTGTTAAATAAAGTAATTTGAGAAAGAAGGTTTACAAATGATAAATTATTACATTCATCAAATTGGTAATATTAATGATAAAAGAACTTATGAAAGATTAATCAACATTTTAAAAAGTAAAGCAATTTGTTCACGTGGCTTTCTTGAGAAAGAAGGTATTAACTTTGAATATGGAAATTCCTCTTTTAAACTTGATATACCGGAAGATAAAAAATGGATGTATTATGATGAAGATATTCACAAAAATAGAGTATCGTTATCTGATCCGGAAAATAGATTTATAAAGAAATGTATTGATAAAAAAGATGAAGAAAATTATACCTGCTTCAATTATAATTATATTGCCTTTGCTATTTCAAGAGAGGTGCCAATTGTTCCCAAAGAACAAACTAAAGGACTTGCTTTAGGTGAAGTACAGATATCTAATAAAATTGATTTAGAATATATAGAAGGATTGATACTTCCATTTTCACAAGAACAACTACAGCATGAAGAAATCAAATTGTTTGTTGATAAAATATATGAAATTTGTGAAAAAAATAATTTGCCGTTAAATATTTATAATTATGCGGGTGAGTTAATAAAACAGAAATCTTCGAAAAAAACCAAATAATTTTATCGAAGCAACATTGTCGTTAAATTAATTGCGCTTTTCATAATGGTAGTATGTATTTAGAGAGCGAATGATATGATGATAACAATGTGTTCAATTTGTGTGCAAAAATTAAAAATTGTATAGTTCTATATATACTATATGTATGACATAATACCAATACCGTCCAGATCCATTTTCCTTGAAAAATATATAATACTATATATATTTCATAGTATCATATATACTGAAAAAGAACGAACTTGTGGCAGTGGTAAAAAATATAAACAATGTTGTGGAAAATAGTAGTAAAATCGGCGTAAACCTAAGTAATATAAGGGATTACGCCATTTTTGTACAATGCTCGAAAATTGTAAAAAATTACAACTTAAAAATTTTAGATAAGTATTTCAAAGTATTGAAAGTGCTTTAATCCCTTATAAAATAAGGTTAAAATGCTTATAAAATTAGATAAGTTTTTTGTGAAATTTGCTAAATTACAAGAAAAGTGCTATAATTTACTCATTCACAAAGCCATTGCGAGGAAGAGTAAAAAAATATAAAGCATTTTAGAGAACTCTGTTAGGTGAAAAAGAGGATGTAAGTATTTTTTGAACATGGCCCTCAAGGCGAATGACTGAAAGACTCTTAGTAGGTCATTACGGTAATGCCCGTTATAGCAGATACCTATAACTATGCAAAAGACATAAGTAGGTTAGTGAGTTTAATGCAGTAATGTATTAATAAATAAGAGTGGTAACGTGAATATATTCACCTCTTAGGGACAATATTGTTTCTAAGAGTTTTTTTATTTAAAGAAAGAGGGAGATAATATGAATATTATAATTGGAATTAGTTGGCCTTTTGCTAATGGAGAACTCCATATAGGTCATGCAGCAAGTAGTTTGCCTGGAGATGTTATAGCTAGATACCATAGACTTAAAGGAGATAAAGTTATATTAGTATCTGGTACTGATTGTCATGGAACACCAACTGAGGTAAAAGCATTACAAGAAAATAAAAGTCCAAAAGAAATAGTAGATGATTGCCATGTTTCATTTTCTAAAGATTTTAAAGACTTTGGTATAAGTTTTGACTTATACAATAGAACAGATGATCCTTATCATAAAGAGTTTGTTCAGGAACAATTTGTTAAATACTACAACAATGGTTATTTAGAAGAAAAGGAGGAAGAACAATTATATTGTGATCACTGCAAATTATTTTTAGCAGATCGTTACATTATTGGTATTTGTCCTAAATGTGGATCTGAAATAAAAGGTGATGAATGTGAAAAATGTGGAAGTTTACTTACAATCGATGAAGTAAAAGAAACTAAATGTGCTATATGTGGTAATAAGGCATCATATAAGAAAAATAGAAATTTGTATTTTAAACTTTCAATCTTTCAAGACAATATAAAAGAATTATTAGATTCTAAAAGAAATGATTGGAGAGAAAATGCTGTTAATTTTACTGAAAGATATCTTAAAGAAGGAATACCTGATAGATGTGCATCTCGTACTTTAAACTATGGTATTGATATTCCAATAGATGGATTTAAAGATAAAAAGCTATATGGTTGGTTTGAAAATGTATGGGGATATGTAACTGCTAGTAAAAAATATGCTGAAGAAAACAAATTAAATTGGAAAGACTTTTGGAAAGGGAATGATAGCAAAATATATTTAGTTCATGCAAAAGATAATATTCCATTTCATACAGTTATATTTCCATCATTATTACTAGCAACCAATGATAATTATAGATTGCCTGATAAAATAGTGTCAGATGAATATATAACTATTGAAGGAGAAAAATTATCCAAGAGTAAAGGTAACTATATTACATTAAGACATTTATTAGATAATTATCCAGTAGATGCTATTAGATATTATTTTAGTATTAATAATCCTGAAACAAGAGATTTCAATTTCACTTATGAAGGTTTTATCAATTCTATTAATGGAGAGTTACTTGGTAAATGGGGTAACTTTGTTAATAGAACTCTTCAATTCATTAACAAATCATTTAATGGTAAATTAAATAGTAGTAATATTGATTCAAAAATTGAAGCTAAGTTAAAAGATTTATATATTGCTGTTGGTAATGATATTGATAATGGAGATACAAAAGATGGTCTAGCTAAAATATTTGATTTTATAAATTACTCAAATAAATACTTTGATGAAAATGAACCTTGGAAATTAGCTAAGGAAGATGTAAGTAAATGTGAAGATATTTTATATAATTGTTGTAATATAATTTTTAATATTAACAATTTATTAAAACCATATTTATTTGAAACTACTAAAAAAGTTGAAGAGTATCTAAATAGTATTATAAATAGTTGGTATTATCAAAAATTAGATAATGTTGAATTATCAAAAGAAATAGCACCATTATTTATAAGATATGATAAAAAAATAATTGAACAAGAAAGAGAACTTTTAAATAAAAATTAAAATTACTTAGAAATTGTAATTTATTCAAATCCGTTATTTTTTAGATATGTTTTTAGATAAGTTATGCTAGGTTTGCCGAGTGCTACGGAGTGCTCTGGGGTGCAACCAAGTGCTGAATTAACGAGTCAAATACTCCTAAAAACTGCCAAAATCCCCAATACAAAAGGCCTTGCGTCTCAGGTAAGAAATATAAACAATGTTGTGGTAAATAACTTATTTTATAGGGTTTTGTTAGTTTAAATAGTTAAAACTCTAAAGTCTACACACAATGTTAAAAATTATGTATACGAAAATAAGTCAGTAAATTTTACTGACTTTTATTGTGTATTTTTATTAGAAATTAAATTTTGTGATATAATAGTTGATATATTGGTGGTGATATAATGTCTAAAGTTAGTAATGTACTTACAATGATTGAATACTTAAGTACAGGAAGAAAATATAGTATTTCTGAATTGTCTCAAAAATTAGAAGTAACTCCTAGAATGATTAGAGTATATAAAGATGAGATAGAAAAAGCAGGTATTTATGTAGATACAATTAAAGGACCATATGGTGGATATGTTTTAAATCAAAATATAAATGTTCCAAAAAGATTTATTACTCCGAATACTATTAATATAAAAAATAAGGAATTTTATAATTTAGTTAATAAAGCAATTAAAGAAAAAAGAAAGTGTTATATAGAATACTATTCTAAAGATAAAAAAGAAATGTCTACGAGAATAATTCATCCTTACGATTTAATACTACTTGGATCAGAATGGGGAGTTGCAGCATACTGTGAGAAAAAACAGGAAATAAGACATTTTTATATCAACCGTATAAAAAAAATAAAATTATTAGAAAAATTTTATAACTGACATATATATTACCTCTTCTTTTGCTAATATGTAATTAGAAAGAAAGAGGTGTTTATAATGATTAAGCATACATATACTGAACCTACAGAATTAAATTTTTCTAAATTAGGAGAAAGAATAATGCAGGTTAATGATCCATATTTAGGTAAATACAATGATATAAGAGAAATGCTATATGAATTAACTATAGATAATGAACCAACATTAATTATGGCAACTGGTGGCTCTAAAGTTATTGCATATTATTTACAATTAATTATTGAGAGATTAGGATTAAAAGGAATAATTTGTGAGGTAATTGAACCAAGAGATTACTTTTATAAAGTAAATAGAAAAATGTTTTCTAATTTAATAGTTATTTCTGCAAGTGGAAAAACAAATGGAATTAATGAGGCACTATTAGATTTTAAAGGTAATAAATATTTACTTACAGAAAAAATGAAAGAATCAGATTATGAAATAATATCTTGGGGAAACGAACTATATGATAAAGAGAAAAGTTTTATATCATTAGCTGCTAGTTTAGGTCCAATATCATTACTTCTTGATTCTACTACTTCATTAAATCTTGAATTAGACTCAAGTGAAATAAAAAAAATGAATGATAAAATAAAAGAACTGTTATTAAGAGGTAGTGAGAAAATAGATAGATTGAATGTTAATTTTAAAGATACATCACTAATTCAAATAATAAGTGGATATGAAACAAAATCTTCTGCAAGTGTGTTAGAATCTAATTTAACAGAAGCTGGGTTAACATCATCAGTAATTCATGATAAAGGATCATATTGTCATGGAAGAAGTAACTTGTTATTTCAATACCCAAATAGTAGAATAATATATCTATCACATGGATTAAAAGAATTAGATAGTTTATTAATAGATGCTATCAATAGTGAATATTCAAATATTTCTGTCTTTGATACAAGTGACTTAAATGATAACATATTTTGGAAAGAATATTATTTAATATTACAAATGTATTTTTTATCAAAGAAAATTGCTGAAGATAAGAACATGGATTTAACACAACCAGAATATAATCCAAAATTGGTAAAAAAACTATATAATTTTAGAGGAGATATGTAAAATGAAAAATATAATTTATGTAACTGGAAATTATGGTAAATATGTTTCAGTTAAAGAACATTTTGAAGAACAAAATATAGGAATTGATTTTTATAAATATGACTTTAAGGAAATGGAAATAAATGATATTGAAAAAATTTCAAGAAAAAAAGCATTAGATGCATATAATATTTTAAAAACACCTTGTTTTGTAGCCGATACAGGATTTTATATAGATAACTATCCTAATAATCCAGGATATCCTGGAGCATTTGTTAAAAGAAGTGGAATTAGTTCAGATATAGATGGATTACTTGAAACGATGAAAAATCAAAGTAATAGAACATGTAGATTTGTTGATTGCCTAACCTTTTACGATGGTAATGAGTTTTATACATTTTATGGAATAAGCAGTGGAACATTAGCGTTTAGTAAAAAAGGTGATTCAATTAAAAGAGCAAAATCAAATCTCTGGTATGTATTTATACCAAACAATTGTGATAAAACTCTAGCAGAAATGTCTGATGAAGAAAGAAAAAGTAGAAATGATGGTCATACATCAGCAACTGTGTTATTTGCTGAATGGTACAAAAATACTTACTTAAAACAAAATATAAAAAAATTAGCATTATCATAATATTGTTAATAAATTTAAATAATTAAATTTTATCTACATTAAGTAGAAATTAAATATCTAGATTATTAGTGTACACATTATTTATATATAATATATTATTATAAAATTAACTGTACAACTTGATGGTATAACATACTGCTTATTATCTAATAGCATAAGTAAATTAGAACAATTATTTATCCAATGAAAGTATTAATGACATTCATCAAATTTCAATAGCTTGTGGTAGTTTATTAAGAATTATATAAAAAAGGTAAACAAAAAGTTTTATCTTTTTCTTATAGCAAGTAATTTGACAAACAATAGAAAAAAAACTATAATAAACAAGAATTTTTAAGTTATTTAAAGGATGTGGAAATATGTTGGAAGGATATTTGATGGATTATGTAAATGATTTATATGAAAAACAAAATATAGGCGCTGCTAAAGAACAACAAGGTTTATATACAAAAAAGGATTATTTTGAACTACTAAAACCTGTAATTGAATTAACTTTAAAAAACAAAGATTATTCAATTGATGAGATTAGAAATATGTTATATGAAAAATCTGATATACAAAAAAATTTAATTGATTTTATATATAAAAAACAAATAGTTCCTGGAATGGTATTTAGTTATGGTACAAGAAATTATAAAGAAACTATTGTTGTTGGTAATAGACAAGAAGTTTCTTTAAATAAAGATGGAAAAATTATAGAAGCAATAGAAAAAATGACTTACGACACAATTTTTGATTTAGCATCTATTACTAAAATATTCACAAGTTTAAGTATATTAAAATTAGTTCAAGATGGTACTATTAATTTAAATGATAAAATAGTAAAATATGATCCAAGATTTAAAAATTTAAAAAATGTAACTATTTATGATTTAATTACATTTTCTATTCCAATAAAAACAAAAAAAAGAATTGATAAAGCTTCAAAAAAAGAAGAAGCAGAACAATTATTATTTGATATAGAAATAGATAAAGAATCTTCAAATAAAAGACCATATACTGACATGGGAGCAATGGTATTAAAATACGTAATTGAAAGTGCTAGTAAAATGAATTATTATGATTTTGTCGATTTAAATATTTTGAAAAAAGTTAATATGAAAGATACATATGTAAAAATTCCAACAACAAAGTTAGAAAGAGTTTCCTCAACAAATTTTGATGGTAAATATTATAAAGATGGTAATTATGCTATCACAACAAATGTTAAAAAAGGATTAGTATATGATCCTAAAGCACAAATAATGGGACAAAAAGATGGAATATTAAGTGGACATGCAGGTATGTTTTCTACAGTAAATGATATGACTAATTTAGCTAAAGGTATAATTAATGGAAAAATTATAAATGAAAATTATATAGAAATGATGGCAAAAAATAGAACAGGTAAAAAATATATGGAAGATGGAATTCAAAAATATATTCAATATTTAGGTATGATGTGTTATAGTAAAAATCCAATTTTAGCTAATTCAGAATTGTTTCATGCAATGAGTGGAAAATCATTCGCATCAGCTGGATGGACAGGTACAGAATTAACTGTAGATCCCATAAATGAATTATATTTCTTTATGGCATCTAATAGATCTCATAATAGAATGACTTTTATAGATCCAGTTCAACAAGATAAAATAGAAATAGATAATAATGGAAAAAGGACAATATTACTTTCAAATGGTGAAAGAAAAATTGATGCATCTAGATTCACTTGGGATAGAGATGCCACTATAGTTCACCCAACCTTAAAATTAACAATTCAATATAAAATGCTAGAAGATATGTATTCTTTAATTAATAATGTTAAATTAGAAGAAAAAGAAAAAATAAAGCAACTATAGTGAACTGCACCCCTTAGAGTAGACACAATTAAAAAAGCAGTTTAAAGAAAGTGATATAATACACTTCCGAAAGGAGG
>CAKPMH010000001.1 GCA_934167935.1 uncultured Bacilli bacterium | reverse complement strand
ACAATACATCAAATTGTATAAGTTATTTCTTACATGATAAAGTAGCAGGATTAGATACAGATATAAAAATAGAAGGTGTATCATCTTGCAAAAGTTTAAATGCATCATCAACAAAAGAAGATTTTGATGCATGCTATAATTCAAATAATTAAGTGTAAACATCTAGTTTATACTTTTTTATTGATTTACAAGCTAATTTATCCATGATATAATTTACTAAGAATAAAGGGTGATATAATGAAAAAGATAATCTTTTTAGTAACTCTGTTTTTAATTTTAATAGAAAATGTACAAGCATCATGTAGTGATGATGAAATAACTAGATTATCAAAACTTGCAAATAATGTAACAGCAAGTTATACATATAATGAAAAAACAAATAAATTTATGATCACATTTACAAATGTTACAGATGATTTATCAATAAATGATCTTACTCATAATAAGTACTATAGTAATTACCCAGAAGTAACAATAAAAAATTTTAATTCTGGCAAGCATAAATTTTATATTTATGCTAGTGATAAAAATTGCTATGAAAGTGCATTATCATCAAAATATATAGAATTACCTTACTATAATAAATATTATGCATATAATGAATGCAAAAATTTTGAAGAGTATTCTTATTGTAATAAATGGCTAAATTCTAATCTTTCATATGATATATGGAAACAAAAAGTAGATGAATATAATAAAGAAGTAAAAAAAATAGAAGAAAAAGAAGTAAAAAATACAAAAAGTATTTTATATATATTAAAAGACATAATTATTCAATTTTATGTAAGCTATTATTATATAATTTTGCCAACAATAATATCATCTTTATGCCTAATAATATATCTTAAGAATAAAAGTGAAGAAATTATTTAAAAGTATAAAATTATTTATACTTTTTTTATTTGCAATTAAAAAAAAGTATGCTATAATTGATAATGAGAATAAAAGACTAAGGAGGATATGTGATGAAAAAAAATATTTGTTTTTGTCTATTATTAATCCTTATTGTTTTGAGTCCCAAACATACAAAAGCTAGTTGTAGCGATAGTGAAATAATAAGATTACAAAAATTAGCAAGTAATGTTAATATAACATATACAGCAAATGAAAATACACAAAAGTTTGATATTATAATTACAAATTTAAAAAATGATTTGGTTTTAAAGGATGTTTATTCAAATAAAAATTATAATACTAATAGAGAAGTTACAATAAAAAATGCTTCTTCAGGTGCTCATAGATTCTTGATATATGCAAAAGATAAAGAATGTACGAGTGATATATTAAAAGAAAAATATATAAAATTACCATTTTATAATTCTTATTATAAAAGAAGTGAATGCAAAGGCATAGAAAATTATGTATATTGTAGCAAATGGATGGATGTAAATTTAGATCAATCTGTTTATGAACAAAAAATAAATGAACATTTAAACAATATGAAAAAAAATGAAGTTACGATAAGAGAAAATAATGGTAGTGGACTTTTAAAAAAAATAGCCGAGATATATACTAAATATTATTACATAATTATTCCAACGGCAATATTGATTATGTGCATAGCAATATATAAAATAAATAAAAAAGAAAAGTTAGTTTAGAGGTGACTATTATATGAAAAAGAAATATTTATCTGTCTTGATTATACTTCTTTTGTGTTTTACAGCAAAAGTAAAAGGTTGGTATAATGGTAATGGTGGATCCTTCCCTTCACCAAGTGGTTCAGCAACGTATTGCAAGTCATTTTTAAAACCTTGCCAATATGAAAATTATTCTTATTTTTCTTTGCAACTTAGATTATATTATTTTGATGGAAATGGTAATGCAGAACAAATAGGTGGTACATATTATGCAACAAATGAAAATGGATATAGTAAACTTTCAGAATTAGTGGATGCGAATAATATCATTAAAGTCGAAGGAATGAAAAATATTGGGCCAGAAGATCCTGATAGATATGATAAAGCAAGCGAGGAACTAAAAAAATTTTTGGGAGACACTGATGAGAATAAATTCACAAATGTAATAAACAATAATTTAAGAGATTTTTTTAAAAAAGCTGCTGGAAATAATTTCGAATCAACATTAAATAAAGAAACGGAAAATGCAGACCCAAAAAATAAAAAACCTGCAAAAAAAGGTTACAGAATAATAATTGAACCAGCAATTTTATATATTAAAGCTCCATGGACTGGTGGTAATGGTGCTATCATTTCAGTAAAAGGTGCAGCAGTTAAAAGGCTTAACAATAAATATGTTTGGGGAATAGATAGCTTACCTATGGTAAAAGGTGACTCAACACAAGCCAAAAAAAATCAAACACCACAATCACAATTTTTATATACAACGTTTGATGATGTTGGAATAGCAAGAGCAGGAACAAGTAAAGAAGATGCAAAAAGACATTGCTCTAACATAAATCTTAATGAACTGGCTGACACTAAAAAAGGTTGTGGATATAACATTATAGATGTTGGAAAATTTATAAGTCACCCAGAATGTTACGATAAAAAAGTTTCTGGGGGAATAAAATGTACAAATACAGATGAAAATAATGTAGGAGATTTTAGTGAAACATATACAAAAAGAGAATGCACAAAAGAAGAAAAAGATACTAATACTAACACACAATATGGAAAAGAAATAAAATCAAATGAAAATTGTATATTATATTGTAAGGAATATGCTAAAGCAAGTTTTCCAGGGAGCCTAGATAAAATATTTGATATAAATAATGTTACAGAAGGAACATATTTTACATGGATTGGACAACCTGGTAAAAAGAACACTTTAATGAATATGTATATGACAACAAAATTAAGCTGTACTATTGTAGAAAAAGAAAATAAAAAATGTACTAGTGATGATATAAATAATCTAAAAAAAAGTGCTATAGATACAGTGAAAAATAAAAAACTATCAGCATCATTAACTGGTGGTACAAACAAAAAAATAAAAGGAAAAAAATTAGATATTGTATCAACAACTACAACGGAGATAAATGAAATAAAAAATGTTGAATTAAATAATGATGGTGTTAGTAATTCATTTGAAGTATCTAAAAAGTCATACTTTAAAATACCAGATGATGTTAATAGATTATATAATAGGGAAAGTGGAAATGTATTTGATGGCACGGTAGCTATAGATGAAAGTATTTTTGATAGAAAAATGGGAGTTATATCATTAAGCAAAAATGATGATACCTCTAAAACATATGATTTGGAAATTTCAAATGTAGATATTGGAAATGAAGAATTTAATAAATTAATTAGTACTTATGTATGTCATTATAGAATAACAGATTCATCGTGTGTTTGCCCTGAGGGAACAATTAAAGCTGGTGAACCTTTATATGATAAGTTGACTAATGGTAAAACATGCCCTGAATTACAAGCAACAGAATGTAATATATGCGAATGTGAAGAAGATTCAGATTATCCTGGACAAGAAATATTACTAGGAGACGATGCTACAGCAGCAGCGTGTGAAAAGAAGAAAAATGAAATATGTTATGATAAAAATACATGCGATTATAATGGAAAGAAAATTGATACATCAACCTGTGTAAAAGAACAAATGACTAAAGGATTAACTAAATCAGAGGCAAACATATATTGTAAACAACAATTATGCCCTGAATGTACTGATAAAAATGGAGATAAAGTTGACTTATCAGAATGTATATCAAAAGGAAATACATATAAAATTTGTGAATATAAATATTGTCCAAACAGTTTATGCCCAAATGGAATTTGTAATAGTTGTAGTAAAAATTGTTCTTGGAAATTGACAAAAAAATCAAAGACATCAATTGAATATTCAAAATCATGCTCAGATGGAAAAGATTGTGGAACTATTAAATTATCATGCCCAGGTGGAAATAATAAAATGAATAATGCAGAAGATTGTGTGAAAAAACAATTAAATAGTAAAATAAAAGGAAATACAATATCTGCTGCATTAACTAGTGGATTAATAACAAATAATGATGTTCAAACTGCATTTAATGCATGTAGAAGTGAGGTATGCCCTTATTCTGGAAGCAAAATAATATATAGACAAATAGATTTAAATGATCCATTTCCAGGAAAAGAACATAAAGGTACTAATACAAATGATGCTTTAAAATTATCAAACAATAATCAAAGTATTAGAACAAGAACACCAGGGTATAATTGGAATTCAAAAACAGTTATAGAATCAAAAATATTAAATGCAAGAGGTGCTAAAGGATATGAATTGTATAATAAAGATCCTTTATACATCATCAAATTAACACCAAGTACGATGAAAAAAATTAGAGCATATAATAAAAATAATAGTTATAATGATTTTAATTTAAAATGTACAAATAAGAATCAAAGTGCAGCATGTATAAGTAGATTTTTACATGAAAATACAGTTAATAATTTAAATGTAAAAGACTTTATTGTTTCATCATATGATGGAAAAAATAGTGTTAATGCATGTAACAATATGAACTATAATGAAGGCTCATTTAAATCATGCTATGAAAGTAATAATTAAAGGAGGTATATAAGTGAAAGAATCGTTTTGGGGAGCAATGATAATATCATTTGGAGTTATAGCAATACTTTTTATATACTTCTTTCAAAATATTACAAATACTGATCAACAAAATTATAACTTGCTTAAAGAAACAACAGAAGCAGCAATGTATGATTCAATTGATCAAGTTGAATATCAAAAGAATGGAAATATAAAAATTAATGCAGAAAAATTTATAGAAAATTTTATAAGAAGATATGCAGAAAATGCAAGCTTATCTAATACATATGTTATTGAAATATATCATATAAGTGAGTACCCTCCAAAGGTTAGCTTATTAGTTAAATCATCAGAACAAACAACAGCAACAGGAGAAGTAATGAATTTTCAAATAACAAATAGAATAGATGCAATATTAGAAACACCATATTAATTTTGAAATTCAAAATTATATATAGATGCGAAATTAAGAAAGAAAGGGAGAAAGATATGAATAATTTTATGATTTCGTTACAAAAGTTTTTTAAAAACAAAAACACAGTTACTATAATAGGAGTAGTAGCAATAATATTAATCTTGTTCTTTGGATATCGTTATCAAATAAAGAAACAAGTAAGCCCTGTAACTGGTATACCTGTTGCAGCACAAACAATTCAACCAAGAACTAAAATAACAGCAGATATGTTAGAGTATATCGATGTAGCACCTATTGTTTTACAAAAAGGTGAAGTAATAACAAATAAAAACCTTATAATTGGAAAATATAGTAATTATAATACTATAATTCCAAAGGGAAGTATGTTTTATAACGCTACAGTTATAAATGAAGAAGAATTACCAGATTCAGCATTTATTGAAGTTGCTGATGGTGAAGTACCATATAACTTTCCAGTTACAATGGATTCAACATATGGAAATTCAATTTATCCAGGAAATTATATAGATATTTATATGAAAGCCGAAGGTAAAGATGGAAAATTAATGGTAGGAAAATTACTTGAGAATGTAAAAGTACTAGCAGTTAAAGATTCCGCAGGAAGACATGTTTTTGAAAATAGTGAAGAATCAAGAACACCAGCATACTTAATTTTTGGAGTAAAACCAGAAATAAATATACTACTTAGAAAAGCAAGTTATATGGGTAACTACTCAGTTGTTTTATTCCCAGTACCACATGGAGCAACAGTTGATGAAGATGGAACAACAACAGTTACATCAGAAACATTAAAGAATTTCATAAATGTTAACACAGTAGCTAATGATGAAATTGAAGATAAAAAAGATACAACAACAAATACTACAACAACTACAAACACAAATAAACAAGGATAATAATTAATGAATGATTCAATGTTTTCCCAAATTGATTTTGGGGAACTAAAAAAGTATTTGGATGATGATGATATAACCGATATTTC
Organism: uncultured Bacilli bacterium; assembly: GCA_934167935.1. The sequence goes on along the minus strand of CAKPMH010000001.1, from coordinate 75,300 downwards.
ATATAGTAATAATGGACAACTATTTGTAAAAACTTTATCAAAAGGTATTTACAGAGTTGAAAATGAAACTGTTAACAATGCATTTATGGAAAAATTAGCATTTCAATGTGCTAATGTTATGGGTAAAACCTTTAATATGGCTCATCCATTTCTAGATGCTGAAGGAGCAGAGTTACGTTTGAACTTTGTTCACGATTCGATAGCTAAAAATGGTATAGCTGTATTAATTCGTAAAACTCCAGCTAAGATAAGACTGGAAAAAGACAAATTATTAAAAGAGGATTATATCGAATTAGATATACATGATTTTTTAATGAAATGTGTTTGGGGGCATTGTAATATAATTGTGTGTGGAGAAACTGGTTCAGGTAAAACCGAATTTGTTAAATATTTAGCAGCACATACAAAAGAAGATGAAAAATTAATTACAATAGAGGATACACTTGAATTACATTTGGATCGTATATTCCCACACAGGGATATAGTAGCAATGAAAACAAATAATATTGCTTCATATAGCGATGTATTAGTAACTTGTATGAGACAGAATCCTAAATGGATTTTGCTTTCAGAGGTTCGTAGTGCAGAAGCAGTTCTTGCAATAAGAAACTCCATCTCATCAGGACACTATATTTTATCAACAATACATGCTGATAAAGCATCAAGTATACCTAACCGTATGTATAGTTTGCTTGAAACAAATCAAGATATTGATCAATTTTTAAAATCTGTTTATAGATATATTCAACTTGGAATATATATTAGAGGGTATCAAGATAAAAGAACAAAAAGATTTCATCGTGAAATAGGAGAAGTTACAGAATTTTATGTAACCGAAGATAATAAAGCAGAATATAATACAATTTATAGAAAAACAACGACAGGAAAAATAGTAAGAAAAAATCCATCTGAATATCTGATAGATTACTTAGATGCACAAGGAGTTACAATTTCAAAAGATGAAATAAAAGAAGGAGAAACAGACGGACCTAGGGAAAATATAGAAGATCAACCTTTAGATTCAAATACTCCACAAAATATTCAAAAAGGAAATATTCAAAATAATGTACAAGGTAATATTCCTAATAACATGATTAATAATCAAACAAATATTAGACCTAATACAATGATTAATAATCAACAAAATAGGCCAAATGTTGGAAGTAATCAAATGCCTGGTATGCCAAATAATATAAATAGTAATCAGCCAATGTATAATCAAGCAAATTATCAAAATAGACAAGTAATTAATAATTCACAAAATCAAGGTTATAATCAAATAAATTATAATACAAATAGACAAGTTGTTAATCCATATGGAGTTAACATGAATAATTCAGAATAAAGGAGGTAAATTAATGGAATATGTAGTTTTTCTAATTATTGCATTAGTGGCAGTATTTGTTATTTCTTATCGAAATAGTAGCGGGGAAAAAGTATATAAATATATTTCAAATAATGCTGGAAATATTTATGAAAAATACTCTCCTTATTCATTTAAAGAAGTAAGAAGAAAAGTAAAAGAATTAGGACAAGATTATACAAAAAAACAATATTTAATACAAGTTACAATATTTGCAGCAGGAGCATCAGTCATTACATATCTTTACTTTTATAGTTTAATTATTTCGATATTTTATGCAATAGTTGCTATAATGGTAATACCATATCTTCAATATCTTAGATGTAAAAGAATATATAGTGAATTTATTTTTGAACAAATACAAGTTTATACAACAAACGTAATAATGGAATTCGCAACTACTCAAGCTTTTGTTAAAGCACTTGAAGGAGTATATGAATCAGGAGTTTTGGAAGATCCTGTAAGAAGCGATGTAAAATTAATGATTGATATGGCTTATGATAATGGTACAATTGATGAATCTATAAAATTTTTTAATAAAAAATATGATTATTACATAGTAAAAAATACTCATCAATTGTTCTTACAAATAACAAATGAAGGTTCTAAAAACTCAAGTGATGCACTTGAAAATATGAGCCAAGATATAGATATGCTTGTTGAATCAGTGTATAGAGATAGAATAGATAGAGCCAATTTCCATAAAAAGTTTGTAAGATTTGGTATAGTTTTATATCTTATGGTTATGCTTGTTCAATTCTTATTAAGCCCAGAAAGCTATATTGAATTATTAAATAGTAATTTTACTGTTAAATTATTATTGCATTTAATAATAATAATTAATAGTTATTTCTTACTAAATGGAGAAAAATTTTATAATGAGAATGTAGGTGCTGAATAATGGAATTTGTAGCAATAGCAGTAATAATGATTTTTGTTCTTATCTATACAAATAGAATAGATGCAAAAAGATTTTTAGGTGATGTAGAACCATACTTTAAAATGTTAATGGAAGATGATTATGTATTTTTACTTAATTTAAGATATGGTAGTAAAGATTTAGATGTAACAAAATTATTTAATGCAAGAATAAAAAATGCAGCATTAGTATTTGTAGCAGCAATAATATATTTCTTGTTTACAAATATATCATTTATAAATGTTTTAATTGCTTTTATATTAGCAGTTGTAACATTTAAAATGCCTTATACAAAATTACAAAATTATTATAGAACAAATCTTGCAAAGATTAATCAAATGTTACCTTATTATTTAAAAAGTTTGGAAATATTAATACAACATTATACAGTTCCAGTAGCACTTGCAAGAAGTATTGAAACAGCACCAGAAATATTTAAACCAGGATTAAAAAAATTAGTAGAAAAAATTGAAAGTGGTGATTCTAGTATTGATCCTTATATGGATTTTGCAAAAGAATATCCAGTTAAAGATTCAATGAGAATGATGAGACTTTTATATCGTTTAAGTTTAGGAGCTCAAGAAAACAAACAAGAACAATTAGTAATGTTTGCAAAAAATGTTTCAACATTGCAAAATAAAATGCGTGAAGATAAATATAAAGATCGTCTTGATGCAATGGAAAAGAAAACAATGATGATGTTATTTGCAACAGGTGGTGGAATTTTAGCACTTTTAATGTTTGCAATGATGAATATGATGAGTATTTAACGACTACTTGACAAAAGATATTGATAAAAATACTAAAAAGAGTTATAATAAAAATGTATATATATTAAAATAAGGGTGGTGAGATAATGAAAGAAGCAGCAGGAGAAGCAAATATGACAGTAATAACAATTGTTTTAATAGCAGTAGTTTTAGCAGTTGGTACAGTAATTGTTAATGGTATGATGAGTAATACAAAAAATAGTTCTGCATGTTCTGCTTGTGGTGGTGTATGGAAAGGTGGAAAATGTGTAACATCAAGTACAGATAATACCGTTATAGATTATAGTAGCTGTAAAGGTGAAATGAAGTAATATGGAGGTGTCTAAATGAAGCAAGGGATAGGATTTTCGGTTACAATCAATATAATTGCTATATTTATAGTGGTTACCTTTGCTTTTTTAGTGGCCACTTTAAATTATTATAAAACTTATAAAATTAATAATGCTATAACAAGCAGTATAGAAAAATATGAAGGTTATAATGATTTAGCCAAAACAGAAATAGAAGAAAAATTAACAAGTTTAGGTTACGTTAATGGAAGTGTTAAATGTAAGGATAATAATTTAAATAATAGTAAATTTAGTTATTGTATATACGAGCTTGATTTAAATCAAAATACAGGAAAATTTAAATATAAAATTGTAACATATCTAAATTTTAATATTCCAATTATTAATACAACTTTAAATCTTCCAGTAACAACAACTACAGAACCAATTTATTATTTTAGTGATTAGGGAGGTAATATATGAGAGAAGCTACAGGTAATGCGCTTTTAACTATGATGATGACCTCAATTATTGCTATAATAATGATTTTTTTTGTAGGATCACTTAGTTATTCAAAAGCATACAGATTGAAAAATTATATTATTAATGAAATAGAGGAAAATAAAACTTGGAATAAAAGTTTAAGCGATAATCTTGACTCTTATTTTAAGGAAGTAGGGTATAGTGTTAAAAGAAATAATAGTACATGCCCAACTTTAGATAATAATAACTGTGATTCAAGAAATTTGTATGATGGCGGATATGAGGCATGCATATATAGATGCGGTAATGGAAATAATGAGTATTATAAGGTTATTACATTTATGAAATTTGATTTTCCAGTAATTGGAAGTGCGTTAAAATTTAAAGTACAAGGTGAAACAAAACCTTTTAATGATTTTAATTAAAAGATTGGGGTGATAGTGTGAACGTAATTGTTTCAAATAAAAAACAAAAAATGCTTGAAAATTTAAATATTGAAATAATAAAAGAATTAAATGGAGAATTTGATGTTGATGAAATAATTGATACATTTAAAAATTTCTTTTTTCAAAGAATGATATTAGATATAACAGCATTAAAAGATTATAAAGATATCAGAACAATACAAAAGTTATCTTTATCTTTAGATATGAATAAAGTGATTTTGATTCTTGATGAAGGTTCAAATACAACATCACCTGAATTTATGTCTAAATTAATTTCAATTGGAATATATAATTTTACAACAAATATAGAAGGTGTTATGTACTTGTACAATAGTCCAAATACATATAGAGATGTAGCACACCTACATATTATAGACAATCCAACTGTAGTTACACAAACCGATACAAAAACAAATACTGTTTATGTAGATAGATATGTAGAAGCTCCACCTGTTAAAACAAATAGAGTAATTGGAATAAAAAATGTTACTAAGCAAACTGGTGCAACAACATTAACTTATATGATGAAAAAAATGCTTAAAAATTTATATTCAGTTGTTGCAATTGAAGTTGAAAAATCTGACTTTAGATTTTTTAATGATAGAGAACTTTTATCATCAACAAATAGTAGTATAGGAAATATGGTTAGTAAATATAAAGATAAAGATGTAATTTTACTTGATGTAAATAATAGCGAAAATGCTTTGGGATTATGCGATGAGGTAATTTATTTAATAGAACCATCAATGGTAAAATTAAATAGACTTATGATCATAAATCCAAAAATATTAAATGATATTAAAGGAAAAAAAGTAATATTAAATCAAAGTTTACTAAAACAAAAAGATGTAACTGATTTTGAATATGAATCAGGATTAAAAATATTTTATAATATGCCACCTTTAGATGAAAGAGCAGATTATAGCAAAGAATTGGCAGAATTTTTAAATAAATTAGGTTTTACAAAAGTAAATTAGTGTCAAATAATAAGGCAAATATTGACAAAAACATAAAAATAACGTATGATTAAATTGTTAGATGTGAAACATCTATTAAACTATGAGGAGGGTTAAATATGATGAATATGGTAAATGTATTAACTGATGTTAAATGTGGAACAATTGTAATAGATAGTATAATACCTGGAACAATCTCTAAATTTGTTACAATTTTAAAAATTGCAGTACCTTTAATTTTAATTGTTTTAGGAATGCTTGATTTAGCAAAAGCTGTAATGGCAAATGAAGAAAAAGAAATGAAAGAAGCACAAAAGAAACTTATAAAAAGAATCATTTATGCAGTTGTTATTTTCTTTGTAGTAGCATTAGTACAATTTGTATTCGCACAATTATCAAATGCTGATAATGATAATGCCAATGGTACATCAAATGCAACAGCTTGTATTTCATGTTTCATTAATGGAAAATGTGGTAAATAGTAAAAATGCATTTAATAAAACAATAAGAAAAATCTTTTCTATTGTTTTTTTTTATGCTATAATGTATTTGGTATAGTTTAAAATGAGGTGTATTATGAAAAGACATTTAAATATAAATAGAGCTTTAATGGTGGGAGTAGCACTCTTTTGCTTATTTTTTACAGTGAATAATGTAGAAGCAAAAACTAAATATTTATGTAGATATAATTTATCGTCAATAGAATTTGCCTGCGCTAAAAAGAACTGCAAAAAAACTTCAGATTTTTATTTTAGCTTTGAATACGATAATGGAACCTATAAAGTTAATTTATATGATCCAAAAAGTAATTCTAATGCAACAAATGATGAAAACTTTGCAAGGAATAATAGCTTCTTTTTAGATAAAACTACTACACATGAAAATATGGATTCTTGGAATTTTGTAAATAAAAAAAATTGCCCTGATGAAGTATGGATCAGATGGGAAGATAATACAATAGCAGAAGCATATTTTGGTAATTATATAGAAGCAACAAAAGGAATTGCATTTTTCCTTAATGAGCCATTTGCAAGTGCAAATGGTGGAACATATGACAAATGTACCTCACAAAAAGTCAAAGATCATTATGGAAACTATCCATGCAAGAAACTTCAATTAGATGCAACATATACAAGTATAAACAATGATAGTAACAACAAAGGAAATAATAATGGAAGTAACAACAAAGGAAATAATAATGGAAGTAACAACAAAGGAAATAATAATGGAAGTAACAACAATGGTAATAGTAGTGGAAGTAATGCAACTCCTACTTCAGCAAATACATGTATTTATGCATCGGCATATGATGATAATCTTAAGGATTCTATCGAATTAGTATTTAATAATGGAATAGTAAGTGCTAAACATGTCGATGAAGATTCAGGGCAATCCTTATTAACAACAAATATAAATAAAAATATAAATGAATGCCCTCAAGTTTTATATGAAAAAGCGAATGAGTCAAGTGTAGGTAATGATTTATATACTGAAAAACCAACAGGAAATAATATAGGTATATATTATTTGAAAAAAAAGTTTACAGCAAAAGAAGATGTTGAAAACAAAGATAGTAACTACAATACTTGCATAAGCCTTGGTGAAACAAAAAAATATTTTGTAATGATTTTAAATATTCTCCGTTTTGGTATACCAACTGCAATTATAGTATTGTCAGTTATAGATTTTGTTGGCGTGGTATTATCTGGCGAATCAGAGAAAATGGAAAAGGCAAAAAAAAGATTTGTAACAAGACTATTAGTTGGTATATTGATATTATTTATACCTGCAATAATTGAATTATTATTAAAATTGTCTGGAATAATAGGAAAAAATGAAAAATTAACAGATATTGTTTGTAAAATATTTTAAAAAATAAAGGAGAAATATATGGATAGTAATAAATTTAGCGATTGTATTAGAGGCTTTTTTGCTGGAATTATAAAGTTTATTTACAAATTTTTTGCAGATGCAGTTGATTTGATGTATGATGTTGCATCTTTAGAATTTGGATTAAATGATTCAGCAGAAAAAATTGCTTCGAAGCTCTTTAATATTTTAATAATATATATGATTTTTAAAATAACATTAGCATTTTTGAATTATTTAATAAATCCAGATTCAGCAACTGATAATAGTAAAGGAATGCAAAATGTTATTAAAAGAATAATTATATCAATTTTTATGTTAATTTCTATAAATCCTATTTTTTCCTTTTTAACAGATTTTCAGGACGATATAATAAATAGTGATATTTTAACTTCAATTTTTGGAACAACTGATAAAAGCAATGTCTTAAAATTAACAACAATTTACGGTGATACTCAATATGCATATGGTGTTCAGATGAACCCAGAATGTGATTCGGATAAATATGTATATACATTTTCAAAAGGAGATCATATGTCACTTTTATTATTGAAACCATTCATTCAGCCATATACTGCTGATGAAGTTGGAATGGAAAAATATGATCAGAATATTTCAATAATGAATGAAGAATATTGTGGAGTTACAAAAAGTTGGATGACAAGCAATGAATTAGTAAATGTTTCAACTGGAGATAAAAAGAATATAAAAGAAGGCTTTAGGCAAAGTGTGCCTGGTCCAAATAGTTCAGAGGGATTTATGTATAAAAAATATTATGCTGGAGAAAACACTGATGGAAATAATACCTATATATATGATTTTAATTATTTTATGGCATTGATATGTGGTGTTATTGGATTATTTATTGTTATAAGCTTTTGCTTTGATATAGTGATAAGAGGCTGCACTTTATTCTTATTAAAAGTAATTGCACCTATACCAATTATTTCTTATGTTAGTCCTCAGGGAAAATCATCTGAAATGCTTGGGAACTGGTTAAAAAAATTGGGAACAGTTTGGGCAAGCTTATTTATTAGAATTATTTCGTTAAATATAGGAATATTAATGATTGGAATTGCATGCGATGAATTATCTAAAACTCAAGGAACTGGGATTTTACAAATTATAGTTGTACTTGGAATGCTAATGTTTGCTAAAAAAATTCCACAATTATTAGAAGAACTTTTTCCAGGATTAAAATTAGGTAATGGATTTGAACTAAATCCGTTTAAAAGAATTAGCAAAGAAGCATTAGGAGGAAACATGCTTCTTGGAGCTGGCGCAGGACTATTAGGTGCTGGAGTTGCTGGAGCAACAAATGGTTTCCAAAGAACAGGCCAAACATTAGGAAATATTAGAAAAGCGAATGGTGTTGGTGCTAAGTTAAGAGCAGCTGGAAGTGGAATTGGTAAAACTTTTGGAAGTACTGTTGCAGGGGCAACAAGAGCAGGAATTAACTCTTTTAGAAGGACGTCAAAAGATGGTCGAATATTTAATGGTGCTTGGAATGGATACCAGACATCAATGTATTCTAAATTATTAAGAGAAGATAATTTAAGAAAAGCTGGTCTTGAAAATGCTTCATTTTATGAAAGAGCAAAGTTTGCAGCTGGATCATTACTCGCTGATGGAGCTAGATATGTTGGTGTCCTTAATAAAGGCCAAAGAGAATATTTAGATGCAGCAAGGATGGATAATGAAATAAAAAGAATGGAAAATGAATTAAGTAGAGCAAAATTACAGTTAGAAGAAGAAAAACAAGTTACATTAGCACCATTTCAAAATTATGCTAGTTATGCACAAAAAATAAAAGACAAAATAGAAAATAATTCAAGAGTAAAAGCTGCACAACGTAATTTGGAAGATGCACAGGCAACAGGAAATATACAAGCAATTAAAGAAGCAAGAGATTTATTAGAGGATACTACAAAAAATGTAGGACAATACTTGTTAGGTAATGATAGAGAAACCAGATTATATGCAAGTAAATTGCAGGAGCTAAGAAATAATTATGGTGAATTAAGAAAAGATGACTACGATTTTATGGATTCTAGTGGATTCTTTAAAGCAAGTTCAATATCTAGTGCTAAAGCACAAGTAAATATTACTGAAACAGAATATGCAGATAGGGAAAAACAATTTGAAAGTCAACAACAAGCAATTGATTCTATTAAGAATAGTCCAGAATACTTTAATACGCATAATGAAAATACCCGTGCTAAGTTACAAAATACTATTCAACTCAATAATGATGTACAACAACCAGCTTATAAGCCAAGTGCAGGTCCTGCACAAGAAACTGCATTTGATCGATATGTAGGTGGACATCCTGGAGGACATAATTCTGATCATGGACCAGGTAGGCAATTTCCACCACCAGATAATGGTGGAAATCCTAGGCCATAAAAAATAAAAAGTGGGTGAATAAAAATGAATAATAATTATTTAATACCGGCCAATTCAAAAAAATCACAATTATATTTTGGATTATTTAATAAATTTGATTTAATATTATTTGGTAGTGGAGTAGGAACATCATTATTATTAATGACAATAATTCCTGTTGGAAATTATATTCTTTCAATAATAATATGTTTACCTGCTGTAATAACTGGGTTTCTAGTATTCCCAGTTCCAAACTACCATAATGTTTTATCTTTATTAAGGTCGATATGGCAATTTTATACAACAAGACAAAAATTCATTTGGAAAGGTTGGTGTGTAAAAGATGAGTTCAAAGAAGACAATAAAAAGTAGATATACAGAACAATATGTACCTATAAAAAGTATTACAAATGGTATGATTGTGCTTGAAAATAATGAAAAAGTAACAGGTCTTAAAATTGTACCAAGAAATATATTTATTTCTGATCCTAATACGCAATATGCAATAATTGATAATTTAAAAAATGTATATAACGTTATAGATTATGAATTCTGGGTAATTGCTGCTGATAGACCAGTTGATGTAAATGTATTTTTATCACAACTTCAATTATTGTATGCAAAAACAAATGATCAAGTAACAAGAAAGCTAATAATGGAAGATATAGAAAAAGCAAATACATTTACAAATAACAATGTTGTAGATACAGAATACTTCTTATTATTTAGACATAAAGATCCAGAAGTAATAAATAAAAGATTGAGACAATTAATAACAATGTTTGCTAATGCGGGATTAAATTCGCATCAAGTAACTAATGATGATTTAAGAATTATCTTAGATAATTTCCTAAATGGTGGACAAACAACTAATTTTGGAGGTGTTTTTGTATGAATCTAAAAGCACAATTAGCACCTAAGGGTTTAGAATTTAAACCAAATGGCTTTATTATAAGCGATAAATATGCAACAATATTAACCGTTATTTCTTATCCAAGAATGATAACACCAGGATATTTATCAAATTTAACAAGTATGTCAGGAATTAAAGTTGTTATAAAACATATCCCTGTAGATTTCTCAGTACTTAGAAAAATGTTAAATAAGGAAGTTGCAACATTAAAGGAAAGATATCAAAATGAAAAGGATATAACAATTCAAGAAAGAATAAGACAAGATTATGAATCATTAGAAATATTCATAACACAACTTGCAGCATCACAGGCAAAAATCTTTGATTTTCAAATGCATATTATGATAACAGCAAATTCAGAGGAAGAATTAAACAATAAAAAAATGCAAGTAAGAAACTATCTTGAAGCAATGCAATTAAGAGCATATCCATTACGCTTTGAACAAGAAAATGTCTTTAAATCAATGCTTCCAATATATGAAGATCAAGAAATTGAAAGTAGAATTGGAATCCCAATTCCATCTCCAACAATTGCAGCTATGTATCCTTTTATATTTGATAGTATAAAGGATCCAGGTTTATCAACATTGTTAGGTGTAGATTTCTCAGGTGGAGTAATTTTATTTAATCAATTCTTATATAAAATAAAAAAAGAACATAATAGAAATAATGCAAACTTAATTATTCTTGGTACATCAGGAAGTGGTAAGTCAACAGCAGAAAAAATTATGTTTAGAACGCATATAAGAAATGGATGTCAATTAATTGCAATAGATCCTGAAGGTGAATTAGAAGGAATGACAAGAAGATATAAAGGAGACTTTATAGATCTTGGTAAAGGTGGAGAATTTGGAATGATTAATCCACTAGAAGTTGTTATAGATGCGGATGAAGATGAAGTAAAAGGTGGACTTGGATATACAGTGCTTACTAGAACTCTTCAAAGTATAAAAGCATTTATGAAGTATTATGATCCTTCAATCACAGAAGATATATTAAATATGTTTACAGAAATTGTTACAGAAACATATAGAAGATTTGGAATGAATTTTGAAACAGATTTTACAAAATTTAAGTCAATCGATTATCCAACATTTAAAGATGTATATGCAACAATAAGAGGAAGACTTGCATCAATGACTGAAAAAACACATGAAAAAGATGTAATGGAAATGCTTGAAATGAAAGTAAGACCACTTGTTAAAGAATTAAAATATTATTTTGATGGACATACAACAATAGAACCAAAAAGTAAATTTATAGTATTTAATATTAGAGAACTTATGAATGCTGATGCTAATATAAGAAATGCACTTTTCTTTAACATTCTTAAATATGCATGGGGACTTACTTTAGATAAAAGAATAGATACTGTATTATCTGTAGATGAAGCACATGTATTATTATCTGGTAATAATACACTTGGAGCTGATTTCTTAGCACAAATTCAAAGACGTGCTAGAAAATATAATACGGGTACAATTATAATAACTCAACAACCAAGTGATTTTAGCGATCCAAATGTTATAACACAAGGAAAAGCTATATTTGATAATGCATCATATTATTTGGTTATGGGATTAAAAAAACAAGCAGTTGAAGACTTAGCAAAATTAATAGATTTAAATGATAATGAAAAAGAAAATATTAAACATTATAATCAAGGAGAAGCATTATTTGTTTGTGGAAGTAGAAGAATGCAAATAGAAGTAATCGCAACTGAACAAGAATTAGATTCATTTGGATCAGGTGGTGGATTATAAAATAGTCTGGTGGTGGTATTTTGGATAATAGAGATTTTGATGATGAAATAGATGAATTAGAAGATGAAACTCCTTCATATGAAGAAATGCCTGAAGAAGAAATAGAAAGTGAAAATCAAGATTTTTATACACAAAATATTAATAATCAAATAAGAAATATTAGAAGAGAAAATAAAGGAAGCCAAAATACCGTTAATAGACTTAGACAAAGAAATGTAAATACAATTGTAAAAAAAACAACAATACCAAATCAAGATACTGATGAAGAAGAGCAATCAGAACAAAAACAAAATAAATTAGATAAATTAAATCCATTAAAACAAAATGGTGGATTATCTAACATAGGGAATGGATTAAAAGAAAAAGGAAAAGAAATTGGAACTGCAGCTAAGGAAAAGGCAAAACAAGCAATAGTAAGTGGTACAAAAAAAATAGCTGCATTTTTACTTAAAAATCCATATGTACTTATAATAATTGGTGTATTAATATTAATCATTATTATTCCAATTTTGTGGAAAGCATATGATGATGATGATGAAAACTCTAAATCGTCATCTTTAGGATATTACGATGAAAAATGTAATATAAATAATACCGTAGTTGACTTAACATTAGATGATGGTTCATATGCTGTACAAAATTTGTCATTGGAAGATTATATTCTTGGTGTTGTGTATGCTGAAATAGGAAGTAATTTATATTTAGAAGGTAAGGAAGAATATTCAAAGGCACAAATTGTTATTGCAAAATCGTATGCACTTAAAACAGGAGGATACAATTCTGAAAAAAAACATATAACAGTTAAATCATCTACATACAATCAAGCATGGTGTGATGTTTATGCTGGATGTAAATATTATAAAACAGGATCTGGCACGTATTGGTATTATTCAAAAGCAAGCAATATATCCAAATCTGGCGCAATAGATTATAAAGATGCATTAAATGAAGTAAATTTAGCAAAAGCAAAGGAATTATATAAAAGTGTTGAAGATATATTTTTAGTTGAAAATGATTTTTCTGGTGAGATAAACAATGCAGCAGATATTGCACAAACAGGTTTTGTTGATTATACACAAAATTTTTGTGAGAAAAAAGCTCTTGAAGGTAAAAAATATGGTGAAATAATAAAAAGTTTAGGGACTGATGAATATTTAAAATATGCACAAAATCAAGTGTCAACAGGAAAATCAGCAGTAAGCATTAGCCACGCAAATAACCATATCGAATGGTTTTCTAAAATAAAACTTTATGCATTAAAAGAATTTTGCCAATATACTCCTGGTGAAGGTGGAAGCTGTAATACCAGATTTCCTCTTGATGAAGGTTATACTGTTTCATCTGGCTTTGGAAAAAGAAAAAGTCCTGGTGGAGTAGGATCAACAAATCATCAAGGTGTAGATTTAGCAATGCCTGGTGGAAGTCCAATATATGCGGTTGCAGATGGCGTTGTCGTAACTAGTGAATATGGTAACTCAACAGGAAATTGGGCTGTAATAGGACATGACTTAGATGGTGATGGTAAGTACGATTATTATACAGAATATATGCACCAACAAGTTTTACCAGCTGTCAAAGTTGGAGATGTTGTAAAAGGTGGACAACAAATAGGAATAGTTGGAACAACAGGAGCAAGTACCGGAAATCACTTACATTTTGGATTAAAAAATTCAAAAAATAAAAGAATTGATCCAACAGATACTCTAGAAAAATTAAAATCAAAAACTTCAATTTTTGATACAGCAAAAGTTTGTCAAAATTCATCTAATACAAGTAGCGAAGAAACAAACTTTAATACTAATAATAATGGTTCTAGTAGTAATGGAAGTGCTAATACCTGTTCAAATGGCGTTACATATGATAAACAACCAGACCCTGCGATTGCAATTAACTATTGGAATGAGAAAGGAAAAATAAATAAGAATGATTTTATTTATCCTAAAGATTCTAGTACAAATTATTCATTAGGAGCACACCCTAAAAATTTTAAATATTCAAATTTACGAAACATGAAAAATTATAGTTCAATGTTTGCATGGCCAGCAACTCCAACAGATGGTATATATAAATATGTTTATGAACATAATGGAATTGATATTTTAGCTAATATGGGAACTCCAATATATTCCCCAGTAAATGGAACACTGGTATATTCTGAATGGGGACATACATTAAACAAAGGTTGTGATGAAACTGCATATTCAGTTAAAATTAAATTAGATACTCCATTTCAATATAATGGTAAAAATATTAATTATATCTTTTTAACACATATGGTTGGAATTGTCTCTTATTGTCCAGCAAAGAATTGTTCAAAAAAAGTAGCTCAAGGTGATCTTTTAGGTTTTATAGGAAATGCTTCAGGTAGCGCAACAGATACGGGATCATGGGCATCACACCTACATATGACATTTTGTGGAGATTCTTATTGCAATAAGTCAAATAGTTTAACTACATCAGAAATTGAAAAAGTGTATAATATAACAGCTAATACAACACGTAAAGCAGGGGAATAGAGGGTGATAAAGTGAAAAAAAATATAATTACTTGTCTTTGTTGCTTGCTTTTTTGTGGATGCACTATTAATTACAATATTATAATTGACGAAAATAAAAAAATGAATGAAGAAGTAGTTATAAATTTTGATGGTTCTGAAATTAGTAATCTTGACATGTCATTAGAACAATTCGCTGAAAATAGAAAAGAAGCAACTAAACAACAACTAGAAAAATATGGCTTTACTTCAAGTTACGAAATAAAGAATAATATTTTAACTTATAATTTAAAGAGAAAAGATAATGATATAAATAAAATAAATAGCATGTATGAATTCCAACAAATGTATAATTCAATATTCACAGAAAAAGTAAATGGCTTATATAAAATATATACAATTGGAACTTATAACGGTGCTCCACTATTTGATAAAAGCGATTCCTTTGATGCAATATTTAATGCAGATTCTTTAAATATTAATATTCAATTTTATAATGAAATTATAAGTTCAAATGCTGATTATTGTGACAATGAAACAAATACATGTACTTGGAAATATGATAAAAATACAAAAGAAAAAACGATAGAAGTTAATTTAAGTGATAACGTATTAGAA
This sequence comes from uncultured Bacilli bacterium, assembly GCA_934167935.1. The sequence continues at coordinate 60,052 of CAKPMH010000001.1, read as the reverse complement.
CAATTTAAAGGAAAAAATAAAATTAACAAAAATAATAAAAATAATATAGACACTATTTTATTAATTATAATTCCATTTTTATTTATCTTAGTAATAATATTATATGCATTAAATTTGAATAAAAAAAGAAATAAATTATAGACTATTAAAATAGTCTTTTTTTATTAAAAAAATGTTTATTTATAAAAATTTATGATATAATTAGAATAGTTTAAATCTATTGGAGGTATTTACATGAAATTAAAATTTAGAGCAGAACCCAAAGATATATTAATATTTGTGATATTTGTAATATTTTGCTTTTATATTTTATCTATAGGTGTTTTAAATGCATTTTCAATTCTTGAAGATGGAACACTTCATGGATTAAATCCATTTCCAATTTTTACATCAGATAAAATTATATTAGTATTGATTTTATTTACAGCAATTTTAATATTTGCAGTAGCAAGTGTATCATCATACTTTTTTGAAAGAGAAAAAGGATTAGGAGTAGCTGTAGGAAAAAAAGATGAAAAAGGTTATTCTAGATGGTGTAAAGATAAAGAAATGAAAAAATCTCCTGGAATAGTTGTTATTAAACCAACAGATGATAACATTGAAAAAGGTGGAATTCCAATATATAATAATGGAAAAGAAATATGGGTAGATACTGGTGGATACCATAATATGATTATAGGTTCAACAGGTAGTGGTAAATCACAAGCTATATCATTTCCATTTATAAATGTAATGGCAAAAGCTGGAGAATCAATGATAATTACCGATCCTAAAGGTGAATTATATGAAGGAACAGCAAAGGAACTAGAAAAAAGAGGATATAATATAATATTATTAAATTTCCGTGAACCAGAAAAAGGAAATTGTTGGAATCCATTCTCAATTCCATATAAATTATATCAACAAGGTAATAAAGATAAAGCAATAGAACTTCTAGAGGATTTAGCTAAAAATATTCTTTATGATGAAAATAATAAAGGACAAGATCCATTCTGGGAAAACACATCAGCAGATTATTTTGCAGGATTGGCATTTTCGCTTTTCCAAGATGCAAAAGAAGATGAAATTAATATAAACAGTATAAATTATATGGCAACGGTTGGAGAAAATAAAATTGGAGGAACAACTTATATAAAAGAATACTTTAGTTCTAAACCAACAACATCAACTGAAAGCATAAAAGTTAATGCTACAATTACTGCACCAAATGAAACAAAAGGTAGTATATTATCTGTATTTAATCAAAAAATTCAATTATTTTCATCACGTGAAACATTATCAGAAATGTTAGCTCATAATGATTTTGATATGGAAGATATTGGAAGAAATAAAACTGCTGTATTTATTGTAATTCAAGATGAAAAAAAGACATATCATTCACTTGTTACAATATTCTTAAAGCAATGTTATGAAACTCTTGTTAGAGTAGCTCAAGAAAATCAAGGTGGAAAGCTAAAATACAGAACTAATTTCTTACTAGATGAATTTGCAAACATGCCACCTTTAAGTGACGTAGATGCAATGGTATCAGCAGCACGTTCAAGAAATATTAAATTATCATTTATAATTCAAAACTTCTCACAATTAAACGATGTATATGGAAAAGAAAAAGCAGAAACAATAAGAGGTAACTGCGGTAATACAATATATATATTAAGTACAGAACTTGCAGCTCTAGAAGAAATTAGTAAAATGTGTGGTGAAGTTAAATCTAAAAAAGATGATAAAACTGACTCTAGACCACTTATAACGGTTACTGATTTACAAAATTTTAAAGAAGAAGACGCTTTAATTTTAAGATCAAGAATGCGTCCATTCAAAACAAAATTAAAATTTGATTGGAAAATTGAATGGGGAATGAGTAAAGAAAAAGCAAATTACCCAACAAGAAAAAGACAAACAGTAAATATATTTGATTTAAAAAGCTTTGTAGAAAAACAAAGAGAACAAAAAATAAATGATATGTTAAATGGTGGACCAAAAGATACTAAATCACCATCTGCTACAATGCCAGGAATGTTTCCACCTCCAGGATTATTTGGACCAAAAGAAGATAGAAAACCAGGCGGATTTAATGTAGACGATTTAGTAGCAAAAATAGATGCTAAAATAGCAGAACTAGAAGAAGAAGAAAGAAAAGAAAAAGAAGAACAAGAAAAGAAAAAGAAACAAACATCTGAGAAAAATATTAAACAAGAAATTAGTAAAAAAGAAGAAAACAGCCCAATTAAAAAATCAGAAAGTAAAAAATCAGATACTAAAAAAACTGAAAATAATAAGAATGAAAATAAACAATCTAAAGATAAAAAAATTGAATCAGATAAAAAAGATACAATTAAGTTAGAAAAAGAAAAAAATGACTTCATAGATAATAAAATAGAAGAAACAAATAAGGTTGTTGATAACTATGAATTTGAAGATGAAGATGATGAAATAACTGATGATCAATTTTTTGATGATTTCTTCTACGATGAAGATGATTAAAAATAACAGAAATGTTATTTTTTCTATAAACTAAATCACTTATTATAAAAAATAAATTGCATACAATATAATGGGTGGTTAATATGATACCAAGTATATCAATTAAAGATTTATTAAAAAATAAAAATGCTAATATTATAGATATAAGAAGTATAGAAAATTATAATAATAATCATATAAATAATGCAATAAATATACCATTTGAAAAGATAATAACAGCACCACAAAAATATTTACAAAAAAATCAAAAATATTATTTATATTGTAGAAGTGGAATGACAAGTAAAAAAGCATGTGAAATATTACTATATATGGGATATGATGTTACAAATATATATGGTGGATATGAAGAATGGTTACTTACAAAGGAAGATTAACTTCCTTTTTTTTATAATGACTTTAAAAAAAAATAAAAATGTATTATAATAATAAAGAATGGTGATAAAAATGCAAAATATGATACAAGACATGATCGTTTTTTTAAAGGAAATAGTATTAAATAATAATATTTTTATAAGTATATTAGTTGGATTTTCTGTAATAGTACTAGAATCAATAATCCCTATTTTACCACTTGCTTTATTTATAGCATTAAATATGATAGTATTAGGTAACTTTATGGGATTTATTTTGTCGTGGATAGCAACAGTAGCAGGATGTCAATTAAGCTTTTTTATATTTAGAAAAGGTGTTAGTAAAAAACTTTATCATAATATAGATAATAAGCCAAGAACAAAAAAACTTATGAATATAATAAGCAATATAAGTTTTTCAAAACTAGTTATAATAATGGCAATACCATTTACACCAGCATTTTCAATAAACATAGGAGCAGGACTATCAAAATTAGAATATAAAAAATTTTTACTTGCAACAATTATTGCTAAAATATCAATTGTATATTTCTGGGGATTTATTGGAACAACATTTGTAGAAAGTATAACAGATATTACAGTAATTATAAAATTAATTTTTATATTAATAGTAGCATTCTTTTTATCAAAAATAGTCATAAATAAATTTGATATAGATTAGGAGAAAAATATGGAATATGTTATAGTAGGAATTCTTATAATAATATTAATACTTATTGTAGTATTATTATTTAGAGGAATAAATGAAACAAATATAATAGAAAAAATTGGAAAAATAGAAACAAATGTAGTAAAAGAATTAGGTGAATTCAAAGGTAGCCTAGAAAAAGATATAAATGAAGAATTTGTAAAACAAAATGAAAAATTAGAAGTTAGATTAAGACTTATTAATGATACAGTTAATGAAAGACTAGATAAAAACTTTGAAAAAACTAATAAGACATTTACATCTGTATTAGAAAGATTATCAAAAATAGATGAAGCACAAAAGAAAATAGATACATTATCAAAAGATATAGTGTCACTTGAAAGTGTACTTACTGATAAAAAAGCAAGAGGAATATTTGGAGAAGTAAACTTAAAACATATTTTAGAAAATGTTTTTGGAGTTAATGATAAAATATATAAAATGCAATATACTTTATCAAATGGAACAATAGTAGATTGTGCATTATTTGCTCCAGCTCCACTTGGGCTAGTTGGAATAGATTCTAAATTTCCACTTGAAAACTATAGAAGAATGATAGATAAAACAAATAGTGAAGATTTAAGAAATAACTATGAAAAAATGTTTAAATTAGATATGAAAAAACATATAGATGCAATAAGCAGTAAGTATATAATAAATGGAGAAACAAGTGATCAAGCAATACTTTTTTTACCAGCAGAAGCCATATTCGCATACGTTAATGCATATCATAGTGATATAATAGAATATGCCTATAAAAAAAGAGTTTGGATAACAAGCCCAACAACATTAATAAGTACATTAACAACAATTCAAGTCATAATAAAAAATATGGAAAGAGATAAATATGCAAAAGTAATACATAATGAATTATTGCTTTTAGATGAAGAATTTAAAAGATATAAAGATAGATGGGATAAATTATCAAGAAGTATTGAAACAGTAGGAAGAGATGTTAAAGAAATTCATACAACAACAGAAAAAATAACAAAAAGGTTTAATTCTATAAATGAAGTTGAAATGGAGAATTTAACAAATGAAGAAAATAAATAATATTATTATAGCGATAATAACAATTATCAGTTATATAATTGCATTAAAATATTTAAAAAATAAGGAGTACATAGATTTTTTAAAAACAATACTTATTTTACCAACAATGTTAATAATAAAAATAAGAAAAATAAATTTAAATACAAATATAAAATTTGCTTATTTAATATTTATATTTTTTGCTTATTTTTTAGGAGTAATAATAAATTTATATGATAAAATTATTTTTTATGATACATTGATGCATTTTATATCAGGTATATTTACAGCATACTTAGCTTTAAATATAATAAAAACTGAAAATAAAATAATAAAAATATTATTTATATTAGGGTTTGTATCATTAATTGCAACGGCATGGGAAATTTTTGAATATACATCAAGTATTATATTTAATGTAGATCCTCAAAAAGTAGTTGAAACAGGAATAAATGATACAATGAAAGATATCATAGTAGCGCTTCTAGGCGGAATTTTAGTGGTAATTTTTACAAATAAAAAAATAGAAAAAAAGTCTCTTAAATTGTAGACTTTTTTTTCTATTGTGATATAATAAAAAACAATTTACAAGGAGGCAAAAAATATGATGAAAAAAGAATTACCCGTAATAATATTAAAAGGAATCGTACTTTTGCCAAATAATGAAATAAAACTAGAATTTGATAATGATTTAAGTAAAAATATAGTAGATGTAGCAGAATTATTTCATGATAATAAAATACTTATTGTAAGTAATGAAAATAAAGTAGAAGAAAATATAAATTTAAATGAATTACCTAAAATTGGAGTAATATCAAAAATAAGCCATAAAATAGAACTACCAAATGGAAAAGTTAGACTTATTATAACAGGACTTGAAAGATGCAAGGTAATTGAATATTTAAATAAAAATAAAAAAAATGATTTATTAGATGCAATAGTAGAAGAAATTCTAAAAGAAAGAATAGAAACTAGAGAAGAACAAGCCTTAATAAATAAGTTATATAAAGAAGTAGAATATCATACAAAAGCTATACCATATGTATCTAATAGTGTATTATCAATTATAAAAAATGTGAAATCACTTGATAAAATGACAGATATTGTAGGACCATATATACAAAATGATCAAACAAAACTTATAAAATATCTAAATGAAATTAATCCAAAGGAAAGATTAATATTAATACTAAGAGATATTTACAAAGAACAAGAAATGTTTGAAATAGATAAAAATATAGATAGTAAAGTTAGAAAAAATATAGATGAAAATCAAAGACAATATGTATTAAAAGAAAAATTAAAAGAAATAAAAAAAGAATTAAATGATACATCACTAAAAGAACAAGAAATAAATAAAATAAAAGAAAAAATAAATAAATTAAATTTAAATGAAAAAATAAAAGAAAGACTAGAAGAAGAAGTAAATAGATATGAAAATCTAGTAGAAACATCCCCAGAATTAGATGTAATAAGAACATATATTAATCATTTAATTAATATACCATGGAATACATATACATCTGATAATGAAGATTTAACAGATATATTAAATAAACTTAATGAAACACATACTAGTCTTGAAGAACTAAAAAAAAGATTTATAGAATATGTTGCAATCAAAAAAAGAACAAATAATATAAATAGTCCAGTAATATGCTTAGTTGGCCCACCTGGAGTAGGAAAAACATCATTTGTATATTCACTTGCAAAAGCATTAAATAGAAGCTTTACTAAAATATCAGTAGGTGGAATAAGTGATGAAGCAGAAATAATAGGACATAGAAGAACATATTTAGGATCAAGCCCTGGAAGAATAATTAAAGGACTTGAAAAAGCAAAATCAATGAACCCTATATTTTTAATAGATGAAATAGATAAAATGACAAAAAGTCAAAAAGGAGATCCATCGAGTGCTCTATTAGAAGTATTAGATAAAGAACAAAATAAGTATTTTAGTGATAACTATATAGAAGAAGAAGTAGATTTAAGCGATGTAATATTTATAACAACTGCAAACAATATTGAAGATATAGAAGAACCATTAAGAAATCGTTTGGAAATAATAGAAATACCAGGATATCTTGAAATTGAAAAATTAAACATAGTAAAAAATCATATATTAAAAAAAGTATGCACAGAACATGGAATAGAGAAAAGTTGTTTTGAGATAAATGACGATGTAATACTTAAGATAATAAGAGGCTATACTAAAGAATCTGGAGTAAGAGAATTAGAAAGACAAATAGAAAAAATAATAAGAAAATTAGTAACAGAACTAATGTATAAAAAAATATCAATTAATAAATTTACAATAGATGAAAAATTAGTAGAAAAATACCTTGGAAAAGAAATATATAATTATAATAAAAAAATAGAAAATGATATAGGAGTAGTTAAAGCACTTGCATATACAAAATATGGTGGGGATACATTGAAAATAGAAGTAAACTGTTTTAAAGGAACAGGGAAATTAACACTAACAGGAAATTTGGGAGACGTAATGATTGAAAGTGCTAAAATAGCATTAGATTATATAAAATCAAATGCTAAAATATTCAAAATAGATTATAGAGCTTTTAAAGAATATGATATACATATTCATGTACCTAGTGGTGCTATAAAAAAAGATGGACCAAGTGCTGGAATAGCACTTACAACAGCAATTATAAGTTTATTTACAAATAAAAAAATAGATAATGATATAGCTCTTACTGGTGAAATAACATTAAGAGGAAATGTCTTAAAAATAGGTGGATTAAAAGAAAAAAGTATTGGAGCTATAAATAGTGGTGTAAAAAAAATAATAATACCAAGCGATAATTTAAATGAAATAGAATCATTTGACAGTGAGATAAAAAACAAAATAGAATATATACCAGTAGAAAATTATATGGATGTATTTAAATTGTTATGGAGGTAGTATATGAATATTAATAAAAATAAACTAGCATTTTATTTTAACAAAATATCATTAGATGCATTACTTATTTCAAAAGATTTTAAAGAATCTTTAAATGAAATAAAAATTGAAGAATTAACAAGTGATATTAATTTAATGGTAATCTTAGAAAAATTAAAAAATATAAAATATGGACACTATATAAAAGAAGAACTAGATAATTTAAAAATAATAGTAGAACTATTAAAAAGAGAAAACCCAAATAATGAAATAATAGATGAAATAATAAATGAATATGAAAATGTTAAAGATACAAAAACAGATGAAAAAGTATATTTGATAGAATGTTTTTATAAAGTAATGGACTCAAGTTACTTAAAAGGTTTTGATTATATAGAAAGTATTGATAAAGAGAATGTAAAATATACAATAGAATTTGATAATGTAACTATATATACTTTAATAAATGATAAATATGAAATCTATGAAACAGACTACTATATATGTTCAATAAAAAAGTTTTTAATTGAATTTCCGGAAATGTTTAAAAATAAAAAAATAAATAAAAGAGCGCTAGAAATATTAGAAAAAAATAAATCTTCGAAAGATGCTGAAAGATTAATGTATAAAATAAAAAATATAAATAAATTTACGGATACTAATTTTGATATACTATTATATAAATCATTATATGATTATATAATAGTACAAAATATGTTAAATAATAATCAATTTTTAGATGAAAATATAGATTTAATAACAACTAATAAAATAGAAATACTATTTAATTTAATAGATGAAAAATTAATAAAAGATGAAAAAAATAAACAAGCAGCATATAAAATATTACAAGAATATAAAGAGAGAAAACTACCATATTTATCAGATGAAAATAAAAAAGAATTAATAAAAAAAATAAACGAATATATAGGAAAATTAAATCAAATGACAGACTTTAATCTGTTATTACAATCAGAATATGTAACAAGATTAAAAAATTTAAGTGTAAGTGAATTTATATTTAATCCATTAAAAATAGATGAATTAATAAAAAAAGATTTAGCTGTATTTAGTCTATATATGTTTGATGATGAAAAATATAAAGAAAACCTAGAAATAATAAATCATGAAAAATTATATTTAAGTATAAATAAATTTATAAATTTAAATCCATCAATGTTTGATGATGAAACAGTATATAAAAGAACAATTGATTTATTAGACGCTAATGATAGAAATACAAAAAAAGTAAAAAATAAAGTAAATAAAATATATAATGGAAGATAAGTAATAATTTATCTTCTTTTTCATATATTTAAGTGATTGGAGGAGAAATATGAAGAAAGTAATTCCTTTTAAAAAAGATATAATGTTTAAAACTAATTTAGAAGAAATAACAAGTATATCATTAGAACACACCCTAAAAATAGAAAATAATATATTAGAAGGAGATTTTAATGTAAGTGGAGAATATAAAATAACAAATGAAAGTAGAGACACTGAACCTTTTTTATATGAATTACCATTTGAAGCAGTATTTGATTCAAAATATAAATTAGATGATGCAATAATAGATATAGAAGATTTCTATTATGAAATAATAAATAATAGTATTTTAAGAGTAAATATAGAAGTATCGGTAGATAAAATTGAAGAAATATTAATAGAAGAAATAGAAAAACCATTATATCAAGAAGAAAAAGAGGAAATAAAGGAGGATTTAAATATGAATGTAGAAAGATGTGTTGAAGAAGAAGATAACATTCCAAACTTATTTGATAATATTAATATAGATGAAACTTATAATACATATAAAATATATATTGTAAGAGAAGGAGATACATTAGAAAGTATAATGGAAAAATATAATATAAATAAAGATGTATTAGAATTATATAATGATACTAAAGAATTAAAACTAGGTGATAAAATTATAGTACCAGTTTCATATGAAGGAAATTAATGAATTAATAAGAGAATATAAACCAAATGGATATAAAAAAATAAAAAATGTAATATTAATTAAAACAAAGGATAATAAGATGATAATAAAAAAAAAGCAAAATACAAATAATATATATGATTATTTAAATTCAAGAAGTTTTAGATATTATCCTAAAATAATTAATGAAAATGAAAATTATAGAATAACAGAATATATAGAAGAAGTAAAAATGCCTTTAGAGCAAAAAATGATAGATATGATAAATTTAGTAAGTTTATTACATAGTAAAACATCATTCTATAAAGAAGTAGATGAGGCAGATTATAAGAAAATATATGAAGATATAACAGGTAACATAGAATATTTAGGAAGCTATTATATGGATTTAATAACAATTATAGAAAGTAAAGTATATATGAGTCCAAGTGAATACTTAATAGCGCGAAATATATCTAAAATAAATTCATCACTAAACTATGCAAAAATAGAATTAGAAAAATGGTTAGAAAAATTAGAAACTAAAAAAAAACAACGTTTTGTTGTTTTACATAATAATTTAGAATTAGACCATTACATAAGAGGAAATAATTCATATTTAATAAGTTGGGATAAATCTAAAATAGATATTCCTATATTTGATTTATATAAATTATATAAAAAATATGCATTAACTTTTGATTTTGAATCAATATTAAAAGAATATGAAAAAATATACCCCTTATTAAAAGAAGAAAAAATGCTATTGTTTATTTTAATTGCTTTACCAGATAAAATAGAATTTACAGATAATGAATATGAAAATACATGTTTAGTTAGTAAAAAAATAGATATAATATACAAAACTGAAAAATTAATAGAAGAATATTCTAAAGAAAAAAAAGAAAATACAAATAACAAATAAATATAGTATAAATAAATTAAAACGTGTTACAAATATAAAGGTTAAAATAATTTGATAAAAAAATAAAATACCGAATATAATTAAAAAAGTAAACCATTTATTTTTACCACAAAACCAATTATTAAATCCATTTGGCATAATATCACCTAATTTATAATATGATCATTAAAAAAAATAGTAAATGAAAATGACTATAAGGAGAAAATATGGATATATATGAAAGACGAGTAGATGATTTATTAAATGAGTTAGATAAGATAAATATATCAAATGAAGAAAAAATAAAATATTTAAAGATATATACAAAAATATTAATAGAAAAAAAAGCTGAAATAGAAAATAATTTTATATTAGGAACACTTATATCAAGTATAGGATTAGGTACAATGATAAATACTAATATATATATATCATCAATACTATTTGGAAGTGGAATTATAATTAGTTTATACAAAGCAAAAAAAATAAATGAAAAGATTACTATAAATGATATAAAAGAATATAAAAGATCAAGATAATATGGTCTTTTTTTTACTTTTTTGATACAATAATAATGGTGATAAAATGTTTGAAAATTTAGGAGATAGACTACAGAATGCATTAGATAAAATAAAAGGATATGGAAAAATAACAGAAGATAATATAGGGGATATGACACGAGAAATTAGACTTGCCCTTTTAGAAGCTGATGTTAATTATAAAGTTGTAAAAGAATTTATTAATAATGTAAAAGAAAAAGCACTTGGTGAAGAAGTAAAAAAAAGTCTTAAGCCAGGTGAAATGTTTGTAAAAATAGTAAAAGATGAATTAGTTGATTTGTTAGGAGAAGAACACCAAGAATTAAATTTAAATGGAAATCCAGCAACATTAATGTTAGTAGGACTTCAAGGTAGTGGAAAGACAACAACTATTGCTAAAATAGCTAATTATTTAAGAAAAAAATATAAGAAAAAAACACTTTTAGTAGCATGTGACATATATAGACCAGCTGCTATTGAACAATTAAAACAACTAGGACGTGAATTAAACATAGAAGTATATGATGAAGGTAAAAATAATCCTGTGGATATATCTAATAATGCAGTAAAATATGCAAAAGAAAACAATTATGATTATGTATTAATAGATACAGCAGGGCGACTTCATATAGATGATACATTAATGGATGAACTTGAAAATATAAGTAATTCTATTAAACCAGATGAAATACTTCTTGTTGTAGATAGTATGACAGGTCAAGATGCAATTAATGTAATAGAAGGATTTAATAATAAATTAAAATTAACTGGGGCAGTTTTAACAAAACTTGATGGCGATACTAGAGGTGGAGCGGCATTATCAATTAGACATTTAACAAATGTACCAATTAAATTTGTTGGTGTTAGTGAAAAAATGGATGGACTTGAAGAGTTTTACCCAGAAAGAATGGCCAGTCGTATTCTTGGTATGGGCGATTTAATGAGTATTGTTGAAAAAGCAGAATCTGTTATAGATGAAGATGAAGCTTTAGACACCGCTAAAAAAATGCAAAATGGTAAATTTGATTTAGAAGATTTTTTAAAGACATTTAAACAAATAAAAAAATTAGGACCACTTGAAAATTTAATAAAATTAATTCCAGGAGCAAAAAAAATGGGATTAAATAATGTAAAAATAGATCCAAAAGATATATCGCATATAGAAGCAATAATTTTATCAATGACTCCATATGAAAGAAAACATCCAGAGGTTATAAAAGCAAGTAGAAAACAAAGAATTGCAAAAGGTAGTGGCAGAACAGTTGAGGAAATTAATAGACTTTTAAAACAATTTGAAGAAATGAAAAAAATGATGAAAATGATGAAAAATGGAAAAATGAAAATGCCATTTTAATTAATCTAGGGAGATTACACACTCCTTTTTTTTTATTTATCATACTATAAATTAGATAAGGGGGAAAGTATTATGTTTGGTAGAAAATGTTGTCAAGATAGACAAATGGGGTTTCAAATGCCACAAATGAATTCTTGTTGTATGGAACAACCTATAATAGAACCAACAATAAATAAATGCATAGAAAAAGAATACTATCATGAAGTACCACATGTATGTCCAATTCATACTCACACAGTAAATAAACATATTTATAAACATACATATACACCACAATATACATGTTCAGAAGAAGAACAAGTATGCAATTTAGATTGTGGAAAATGTTCTGGATTTTAATAAAAAAATAAAAGATAAATATTAATTTTATTTGTCTTTTTTTTTGTAAAGATTAGATAATCTAATTGACAAATTACAACATTAAGAGTTATACTTTATGTATAGTAAATAGAATGGTAGGAGTGTTAAAGTGGATAGAAAAAATGAAAAAATTATGTATGGTGTTATTATATTGATAATAGTAGCAATATTTATTGGAGCTTATTTTTTACTAGATAAACTTATATTAGGTAAAGATAGTAAAACAACAGAAACAAAATATAAAGAAAGTATCACATCACAAGAGGTTATGAATATAATGACACAAGCTGGAATGTCCAATTATAATTCATCAGAAAAAATAAATGATTCAAATCAAAGTGCAAGTTATATATTTTTAAATGTTAATAAAAATTATCAAATTGTATATGGAGAATTTAAAGATGAAAATTTAGCTAAAAATAATTTTAATACTAATTTAAATTTAGTTAAAGGTAAATACTCTGATCTAGTTGAAATAACAAATGTAGATAAAGAAAAATATGCAAAATATGAAGCTGAAGATACAATGAACTATGTCGTATTACTTAGAATTGGTAAATCATATTTCCAAGTTGAGACAACAAAAAATAATAAATCGAGTGTAAAAAATATTATTATAGAATTAGAAAAATAGTTTGGAGGATTAAGGGTGCAAAAATTTATAGATAATAAAAGAAATCAATTTATAATTGGTTTAGTTGCATTTGTCATTTTAGCAGTAGCAATTGTACTAGTTGCAACAGGTAAAATAAATTTAAGAAATATAATGGGAAATACTGCTGGTGGAAATTACACTTGTCCTGAGGGAGGAGATTGGCAACTAACTACTGATAATAAATGTGTAAAAACAGTAGTTAAGGGACCAGCCACTAAAAAAGAATGGTATACTTGTCCTAATGGTGGAAATCTTGAAGGAAATCTATGTAAAAAAGACATGACTAATGCTGAAAATGGTATAACATGTCCGAGTGGAGGAACACCTGTTGGAAATAGTTGTATAAAAGATGGTAATAAAGTTTTCAAAGGAAATAAGTGTACTAATGGTGGAACATATAATGCAGGAAAAAATAGATGTGAAACAAGTGGAGCATATTTACAAAAAGAATATAAATGTCACCATGGAGGAACACTTTCTGGAACAACATGCACTTTAAGTAAATCATATTCTTGTGATGGTGGGGTTACTGAGTCTAATTCATCAACTTGTAAATACACATCAGACACGTATAAAAGTAATTGTAGTAAACCATCACAATATGCAAAAACATATACATGTACAAAACCTGCAACAAGATATTGCAAATATGGTAATTCTAAAGATAAATACAATTGTGTTTATGAGGCAACACTAAAGTCTAATGGGAAGATATCATGTAGTAGTGGATGGCATGCAGATAATGGTGCAGGGATTTGTTTTAATACAAGTTTTGCTCCTGAATATGAGATAAAATGTGACACGGCAAATGGATGGCATTTAAATAACAATGGAAAGTGTGAAAAAGCTGGAGTAAAGCAATATAAAAGTGTTTGCAATGGACAAGGTGTATGGCAACAAGAAGGAAATATGTGTGTTCAAAATGCTAAATATAACGTAGAATATACATGTGATTTTGGTGATTTATCTGGAACAAATTGTGTGGAAAAAATTTATTCTTTTGGCAAAAAGAATAAGCAAGATAGATCTCAACAAGCTGATAATACAAGCACAAATACAAATACAAATACAAACACAAATACAAACACAAACACAAATACAAACACAAATACAAACACAAATACAAACACAAATACAAACACAAATACAAACACAAACACAAATACAAACACAAACACAAACACAAATACAAACACAAATACAAACACAAATACAAACACAAATACAAACACAAACACAAACACAAACACAAATACAAACACAAATACAAACACAAACACAAATACAAACACAAATACAAACACAAATACAAATACAAACACAAACACAAATACAAATACAAACACAAACACAAATACAAATACAAATACAAACACAAACACAAATACAAATACAAACACAAATATAAACAAAACTGAAAAGAAATGTGATGACGAATACATAAAATCGGGTAATATTTGTATAAAGAAGGAAGTAATAGTCGCTAAAGTAACATATAGTTGTTCAAATGGATATTCACTAAGTGGTTCAAATTGTAAAAAAACAGATTATAAAACTCCAACATCAACATTTACATGTCCAACAGGATATGCTAAATCAAATAATTCATGTTATAGAATTGATAAAAGAACAGCTTCTGTTTCTTATACATGTAGTAGTGGGTACTCATTTAATAAAGAAAATAAAAAATGTGAAAAATCATCAACAATAGAAGTATCACAATCAGGATATACTTGTCCAGAGGAATATACATTAATTGACGGAAAGAGTGTATGTATTAATGTTCAAGTTGTAACAAATACAAATTCATGTCCATATGTAAGTATGAGTGGAAAATGTGTAAAATATGATGTAGTAAATGCATCAACAGTTAACAATTGTCCAACAGGATATACACTAAATGGTGGCGTTTGTGAAGGAAAAACACAAGTATCAGCTACTTCAGTATATAAATGTCAATCAGGATATACATTAAGTGGAAAAACATGTACAAAAAGAATTACAAAAACAGTTAATACAAACAAATATTGTCCAACAGGATATAAATTAGTTAATAATAAATGTCAAAAAGATATTTATATAGCTGCAAATAAAAAATATAGTTGCGATCCAGGATATACATTAAGTGGAACAACTTGTACTAGAACATTAACATCAGAATTAAAGTAACTTATATAAGTTACTTTAATTTTTAGAAAGGAAGTTTATGAATTTATTATTAATAATTTTATCATTAATACCTGTATATTTAATATTAAGTATTATATATTCAAAAGATAAAATTGAAAAAGAACCAATTAAATTACTAATTCTTACATTTGTAGGTGGTGTAATTTCATTATTTTTAACAAAGTTTTTAGCAACAAAATATCAATATTATTTACCATTTTTAATAGAAGAAAATCCTAATCTAGAAGCATATAAAATATTTTTGATAAGTTTTGGTGAAATTGGTCTTATAGAAGAATTATGTAAATGGTTAATTTTGTATATAATTGTATGGCATAATAAAGAATTTAATTATATATATGATGCAATAGTGTATGCTGTATTTGTATCATTAGGATTTGCAACAATAGAAAATTTCTTCTATTTATGGAATACAGATTTTACAACATTAATTGTAAGATCGTTATTTACAATACCAGGACATGCTTTCTTCGGAATAATTATGGGATATTTCTTTGGTTATGCAAAGTATTATTCAAAAATGGAGTATAAATATAATTCATTCAAATATATGTATACAAGTTTATTTTCAGTTATAGTTTTACATGGCTTATTTGATTATTTCCTATCATTTAATAATAAATATAATACTTTTATATTTATAGGATATACTCTATTATTAGGAGTAATAGCTATAACTAGAATAAAAAAAGTAGAAAATTTAGAATTAACATGGGATGAATAAAAGGCTTACTAATAAAATAGAAAACTTACTAATAAAATAGTAAGTTTTTAATATTAATGTAAAGGCATTATTTGAAAAACAAATAATAATATGATATAATAAGTCTGTTAAAATTTTTAGATAGGTGATTTAATGAAGAGATTTTTAAACAATATAAAAAAATATTTTAAATATGCAGTTTATTCTGCAAGAGCGGATTTAAAAAGTGAAGTTGCAGGTTCATATTTAAACTGGTTGTGGTGGATACTTGATCCATTATGTTTTATGATGATATATATATTTGTTGCAGGCGTTGTATTTAAATCATCAGAACCTTATTTTCCAGTATTTATATTTGTTGGATTAACAGTTTGGGATTTTTTCAATAAAACAGTTAACGCAAGTGTAAAAATAGTTAGTAATAATAGAGCTATTGTAACCAAAATATATATACCAAAATATATATTAATATTACAAAAATCATTTGTAAACTTATTTAAAATGTTTATATCATGGCTTTTAGTTTTTGCACTTATGGTAATATTTAAAGTTCCATTTACAATGACATTTTTATGGTTTTTTCCATTACTTTTAATTATATATTTGGTGACATTTGGAATATCTTGTATATTATTACATTATGGAATATTTGTTGAAGATTTAGCAAACGTAACATCTCTTACACTAAGATTAGTATTTTATTTATCAGGAATATTTTATAATTTAGCAACTAAAGTACCAGCTCCATATAATAAGATTCTACTTAGATGTAATCCTGTAGCATATGTAATAAATGCATTTAGAAATATATTCTTAAAAGCAAAAGCTCCATCCTTAATAATGATGGGTGGATGGTTTTTTGTAGGAGTAATTTTAATAGCTATAGGAATACATATTATACATAAATATGAAAATAGTTATGCGAAGGTGATATAATGAAAAAAGAAATGGCAATAACAGTAAAAGATTTACATATAAGTTATAGAGGCTTAAAAAAATTTTCCATTAAAAGATCATTATTTAAGGGAAAGAAAAATTCTAAAGAAATATTTGAAGCAGTAAAAGGAATATCATTTGAAGTTGAAAAAGGAAAAATATTAGGGTTTATAGGTAAAAATGGTAGTGGTAAATCAACAACATTAAGAGCATTAGCTGGTATATTTTCACCAGATACGGGAACTATAGATCTTCATGGTAATACAGTATCATTACTATCAATTGGAGTAGGTTTTCAACCAAAATTAACAGGATATGAAAATATATATTTATCAGGAATGTTACTTGGATTTTCTGAATCGCAAATAAAGGAAAAAGAAAAAGAAATTATTGATTTTGCTGATATAGGCGATTTTATATATAAACCAGTTAAAACATATTCATCAGGAATGCATTCAAAATTAGCTTTTGCAATTACTGCAATACTAGAAACTGATATCATGTTAATAGATGAAGTATTAAGCGTTGGAGATGCAGCTTTTAAAGAAAAAAGCTATAACAAGATGAAAGAATTAATAAGTGATGAAAATAGAACTGTTGTAATAGTTTCACATAGCTTAGATACAATAAAAAATTTATGTGATGAAGTATTATGGCTACATAATGGAGAAGTAAAAAAATTAGGAAATCCAGATGAAGTAATAGAAGAATATAAAGAATTTATGGAAACAAAAAAATAGATATTGAATAAATATCTATTTTTTGATATAATTTAAATATGCCAGCCTGGCGGAATGGTAGACGCATCAGACTCAAAATCTGACGGTAGCAATACTGTGAGGGTTCAAGTCCCTTGGCTGGTACCAATTGTATAAAACTTAATAAAGTTTAAAATAAAAATTAAAAAAAACATTGACAACATTTTATCAAATATGATATAATTTCAATGTTGTATGGGGAATTAGCTCAGTTGGCTAGAGCGCCACGCTTGCACCGTGGAGGTCAAGGGTTCGAATCCCTTATTCTCCACCATATTGATATTAAACCTTTATATTTAAAGGTTTTTTTTTGCCATTAAATTTTCAAATAAAAAAAGATTTACTTTAAATCTTTTAATAAGTTACAACATAAATAAATTGTATTGCTATCATTGCAAATGAAATGATAGATAACCAAAATCCACTTATATTAAATCCATTTTTATTATTTTTCTTATCTGTATATGCTAAACAAAAACTAATAATAGCAAATATAAATTGAACTAAAACAAATCCAACAGCAAATGCAATTTGTTGTGAACCTTGATATGGATAAATAGTATCATCTAATTTATCAAAAGCAGCAAATGCTGATAAACTATAAATAAATGCAATTATTCCTAAAACTAAACTTGCAATACCTTTACCCTTTTTATTATTATTATTTGCAACTAGTTTATTAAAATTGTTGTTTAATGGAACACCACATCCAACACATATAACAGCCTTTTCATCTACTTTTTTTCCACAATTTGGACAAAACATAAAAATACCTCCTAAAAAAATTATATATTATTTTAGATAATAATGCAATTACTTATTTGTAAATCGATATAAATTAAATGATGGTCTATTAAATAATCTAAAATTAATTTTTGATGTTCCAATACCATTAGATATATATAAATCAGTATTTTTAATTTTATAATATCTATCATAATATTTTTTAGAACCGCTAGGTAAAGTGCTTTTAATTGCTCCTATAAATGGAATCCTAACTTGACCATTGTGAGAATGTCCGGCCAGTACTAAATCATAATTATTAATGTTAAGATCATCTATATAATCAGGTTCATGCATTAATAATATTGAGTATATTGGCTTTTCATCATTTTTTTTATCTTTTAAAAATTCTGTTGATTCTTTTAATTTGTCACTTATAGATTTTTTTCCATATGAATTAGTACTCATACCACTAATTAAAATATATCTTTTATTTTCTAAATAAATAGTATCAATTTTATCATTTAAATTCGAAAATCCAGAATTTTCTATAATTAAATCCCAATTTTTGTAATAATAATCATGATTTCCACTAACAGCATATTTTCCTATTCTAGCAGTTAATTTTGATAAAATTTTAGCAACCCTATCATTATCTTCATTACTCATTTTTGTGTCTTGATCAATTAAATCACCAGTAAAAACAATAATATCTGGTTTTGTTCTATTAACCTTTTTAACAAGCTCTTCTAATTCATTATCAAAAGTTACTCTTCCATAATGAATATCACTAATATGCGCAATTTTAAGTCCATAATATTCATTAGTAAAGTTTTTGTTAACAATTTTATATTCATGTGTTTTTATATTTTTTATTGCAATAAATCTACTATATAATAAAACTAAAATAATTAGTAAAATCATAATAATAAAAAATATAATTAAATTTCTAATTGGATGTTTATCTTTCATAATATCACCTAAACTAAGAAAAAATTAATAAAATAAATTGTAGAGCAATTAATATACCATTATGCATAAAATGTAGTGAAATTGGAATAAAAATATTATCAGAATCTGCCAAAATATAGGCAAATGCAAAACCAGGAGCACAATATGGAATTAAATATAATAAATCAGTCACACTAGTTAAACTAGTAATAACATGAAGTCCACCAAAAATAATCCCCGATACAATAATAAATATATATTTGTTTGGAATAATATTTTTAAGACTTTGTCTAAAGACAAGTTCTTCAACAACAGGAGCAAAAATAACAGAAGAAAAGAAAATATATATAGGGCTTATTTTAAAAGTTTCTCTTATGGTTTCTTCATTTGCTGAAATACCTGTTTTTACAAAAAAATTAATTATAAAATTACTTAACATCATAATTCCAACCGAAATAAGCCAAAATTTAAAATATTTTTTAAAATATTCCTTGTGATATTTACGCATATTTTGAAAATCTCTAGAAATTTTTTTGTTTAAAACAATAACTATTAAACTCATTAAAAAAATTTCAAAAATAATTAAGTAAGTAACTTTAAAAGGAAGAGACATTTCATTATAATTGATATGGAAAAGACTTAAAAAACTTACTTGCATATCAGAAAGTCCAAAATAAATTATTATACACAAAATACCTAAAAAAGCATTCTTTGTATAATTTTTAATTTTATTATTATTTGTAATCATATTATCACCTAATCTATTATACCATGTATAAATAATAAAATGTAAAAAAAGTATAAAAAAAGGTTTTAAAATAAAAAAAATATGATATAATTATATTGATTGGAAGAGTGGGAAAAACCCACTCTTTAATATAAAAATGGAGGATTTATGAGTATTGAAGTAAAAATAAAAGAACTTATTGAAAATATTATAACAGAAAATGGTTATATTTTAGATGAAGTAAAATATGAAAAAGAAAAAAATATAAATTTTCTTAGAGTTATAATAGATAAACAAGGAATAATGGATGTAGAAGACTGCGTAGTAGTATCTAATTTAATAAACCCTATTTTAGATAAGGAAGATCCAATAGAAGAAAACTATATTTTAGATGTATGTTCAAAAGAGAAAGGTAGTGATGATTATGAATAATAAAGAATTTAAAAAAGCAGTTGATTTACTTGTAAAAGAAAAAGGAATAGATCCAGAAGTTATATATGAAGCAATGGAATTAGCATTAACATCAGCTTATAAAAAGAATTATAACTCACTTTCAAATGTTAGAGTTGATATTAATAGAGAAACAGGTGAAATAAAAGTTTATTCTTTCAAAACAGTAGTTGATAGAGCAGAAGAAGATAAATATAAAAAATTCTCTGATATAGATTTTTCAACAGTTGATATGGATGATGAAGAAGCAGAAGATGAACCTGTACTACCATTTGTATATGATCCAAAAATTCATTTAACCCTAGAAGAAGCAAGAAAAATTGTACCAGATATAAAAATAGGTGAAACAATAGAAGAAGAAATAACACCAAAAGATTTTGGAAGAGTCGCTGCATCTACTGCAAAACAAGTTGTAATTCAAAAAATAAGAGAAGCAGAAAGAAATGTAATAATTGATGAATTTAAAGATAAACAAGATGAGCTTGTAACAGGAATAGTAGAAATGGAAGATGAAAGAAACTACTATATTAATTTAGGAAGAACACAAGGAATATTATCAAAATCAGAAATAATTCCAGGTGAACAAATAAAAATGGGATCATCAATAAAGGTATATATTACTAAAGTAGAAAATAATTCAAAAGGACCATTAATCCTTTTATCAAGAACACATTACGCATTTGTAAAAAGATTATTTGAACTTGAAATTCCAGAAATAAATGAAGGAATAATATTAGTATATAGTGTTGCACGTGATGCAGGTAATAGAACTAAAATAGCTGTTTATTCAGAAGATCCAAATGTTGATC
The DNA here is from genome assembly GCA_934167935.1 of uncultured Bacilli bacterium. Next base: position 38,592 of record CAKPMH010000001.1, on the reverse strand, counting down.
CAGTTGGAGCATGTATTGGAGAAAGAGGAATGAGAATTGCTAATATATTAAAAGAATTAGGAAATGAAAAAGTAGATGTTATTCCTTATGATAAAGATGCAACAAAATTTATTGAAAATGCATTAAGCCCAGCAAAAAATTTACATGTATTTATAACAAATGAAGAAAAAAAAGAAGCATATGTTATAGTAGATGATGATAATCTTTCACTAGCAATAGGTAAAAAAGGATTAAATGTTAGACTAGCTGCTAAATTAACACATTATAAAATAGATGTTAAAAGTTATGATCAGGCAAGAGCTGATGGAATAAATATATTAGGAGACTAGATGAAACAAAAAAAAATACCAATGAGGACATGTGTAATAACAAAAGAAAAATGTCCTAAAATAGAACTAATTAGAATTGTAAAAACTAATGAAGATAAAGTAATAGTTGATTTAACAGGAAAAGCTAATGGAAGAGGAGCATATTTAAAGAGAGATTTAGAAACAATAAATAAAGCAGAAAAAACAAAACAACTAAATTATCATTTAGGTATAGATGTACCAAAAGAAATATATGAAGAATTAAGAAAATCTATATGATATAAATAAAAGAAAGAGGTGATATTATGATGTCAGTTATGGAATACGCAGAAGATGTAGGAAAAAAAGCAGGAGAAATATTAAAGAAATGTAAAGAGTTAGGAATTAATGTAAATAGTGAAGATGATTTATTAGAAGAAGAAGATATAATTGAACTTGATAATGTTATTGATGAAGTAATAGATGAAGAAGAAATAGAAGAATTAGCAGAAATTGTTGCAAAAAAAGAAGATATAGATTTAGATGAAACAATATCCAAACAAAAAGTAAAACCTAAAAAAATAGTTCCTAAAGCATCTAAAAAAGAATTAGCAACTAAGAAAAAAGAAATGTATAAAAATAAAGAAAAATTACAATCAAATAAAGAACAAGATGAAAATGTTATCATTTATAAAGAAGGAATGCGTGTTGGAGAAATCGCAAACAAGTTAAATGTACCAGCAACAGAACTTATAAAAAAATTATTTATGTTAGGTATAATGGCAAATGTTAATAATAGTTTAGATTTTGAAAATACAGAAATATTAGTATCAGAATATGGAAAAGAACTAAAAAGAGAAGAAACAGTAAATGTTGCAAACTTTGAAGAATTTGTAGTAAATGATAAGGAAGAAGACCTAGTAAAAAGAGCACCTGTTGTAACTATAATGGGACATGTTGATCATGGTAAAACAACACTTCTAGATACAATTAGAAAAACAAGTGTAGCAGAAGGTGAAGCTGGAGGAATAACACAAGCAATAAGTGCATATCAAGTAGAACATAATGGAGAAAAGATAACATTTATTGATACACCAGGACATGCTGCATTTACTGAAATGAGAGCACGTGGAGCAAGTATTACGGATATTGTAATAATAATAGTTGCTGCAGATGATGGTGTTATGCCACAAACTAAAGAAGCAATAGACCATGCAAAAGCTGCCAACGTACCAATTTTAGTAGCAATCAATAAAATAGATAAACCAGCTGCTAATGTAGAAAAAGTAATGACAGAACTTGCTGAATATGGATTAACTCCAGAGGAATGGGGTGGAGATACAATATTCACTAAAATTTCAGCAAAACAAGGAACTGGAATAGATGAACTTTTAGAAAATATTTTATTAGTGGCAGAAATGGAAGAATATAAAGCAAATCCAAATCGTTATGCAATGGGTACAGTAATTGAATCAAGACTTGATAAACAAGTAGGACCAATCGCAACTGTTTTAATTCAAAATGGTACATTAAGACTAGGGGATCCAATAGTAGTTGGAACAAGTTATGGAAAAGTAAGAACATTAAAAAATGATCAAGGAAAAGAAATTACAGAAGCAGAACCATCAAAACCAGTTGAAATAACAGGACTTTCAGAAACACCAGAAGCTGGAGACAGATTTATGGCATTTGAAACAGAAAAAGAAGCACATAATATAAGTGATCAAAGAAAAAATGCCCAAAAATTAAAAGAAAACAAAGCAAGTGGTGCTGTAACGTTAGATGATTTATTTAATAAAATAGGTGAAGGATTAAAAGAAATTAATGTTATTATTAAGGCCGATGTACATGGTTCTAGTGAGGCAGTTAAAAACTCCCTAGAAAAAATAGAAGTAGAAGATGTAAGAGTAAAAGTAATTAGAAGTAGCGTAGGATCAATTACTGAAAGCGATATAGTACTTGCAAAAGCATCAAATGCTATTATAATAGGATTTAATGTTAGACCAACTAATTCAATTAGAGATTATGCAAAGGAAAACAATGTTGAAATAAGATTATATGACATAATATATAAGGCAGTAGAGGAAGTAGAAGCTGCAATGAAAGGTATGCTAGAACCAATATATGAAGAAAAAATAATCGGTTCTGCAGAAGTAAGACAATTATTTAAATTCTCTAAAGTTGGAACAATAGCTGGTTCATATGTAGTAGAAGGAATTATTAAAAGAGATGCAAAAGCAAGAGTAATAAGAGATGGTGTTGTTGTCTATGATGGAAATATAGGCTCAATTCAAAGAGAAAAAGATACTGTAAAAGAAGTTAAAAAAGGACTTGAATGTGGTATCACAATAGAAAACTTTAGTGATATTAAAGTAAAAGATATAATAGAAGCATATGAAATGGTTGAAATAGAAAGATAATTCTTTCTATTTTTTAGTAATAAAAAGAATTAAAGTACATTTATTCTCTTATCATATCCATATATGTTAAAAATATATTTAAACTAGGACCAATAGTCAGAACAAAATCTTTATCTTTAATAATTTTTTTCAATTCATCGATTGTAACATACTTTACTTCACTAGCTTCATCTTCTTGCATTTTTATGTCTTTTAAATCAATGCCTTGTTCTATATGCCAAACATCAACATAATCATATTTCCTTTTAATACTACTTATTAATTCAGTATTGTCCATATTTGGTTTAACACCTAATTCTTCCTCAAATTCTCTAGCACAAGTCATTTCACTTTTTTCACCTGTAGAAGCAGCTCTTCCTGTTTCATTCCACATATTTGGGAACATTTTTTTGTTAGTCAATCTTCTTTGAATTGATAATTCCCCTTTACTATTTGTAATCCAAATATGTATTGATAAATGATATTCTCCTAATTCAGGTTTAGTGTTCCTTTCAACTGCTTTTCCTTTTTTTTTATCATATATATCTACTATTTCCATACATAACCACTTATTGAAAATTACGATTATTAAAAAAATAAAATATTTGACTAATAATGAAAAAATATAGTATAAAAATTTGACATTGGTTAATTTTTATGGTAGGATAACAAGCAATTAAGGGAAGTTGGATTTTAGATACTGGGGGAATATTTATGCAAATATTAGATAATATTAGTTTAGAAAAATTGTCTATTTTAGAAAAAAAGGAATATTATAAAAAAATAAGAGAAGAATGTCTTATGAAAAAAGATAATCAAGTACAAATTGGTCAGAATATAATAAAAAGTATTTATCCATTTTTAAGAAAATATAAAGTTGAAATTCAAGGAGATGAAAATATTCCAAAAGATTCCAATGTATTATTTGTTGTTAATCATAGTAATTCACATGACATTTTTAATGCATATGAAGTATTATCACTTCTAGATAGAAAAGGCAGTGTAATGGTAGCAACAGATTGTTTAAATCCAATTACAGTTGAAATATTCAATGTCTCAAATGCAACATTATTAGATAGAAGAAATAGAGAGGATAGATATAATTCTATAGTGTCATTATCTAAGAAAATATTGTCAGGTAAAGATGGTGTTATTTTTGGTGAAGGTACATGGAATTTGCATCCTATACTTCCTATGCATAATATAAAATGTGGTTCATCAAAAATTTCTGCGATTACTCAAGTTCCAATAATACCTACAATTTTTGAATATGTTGAAAATGATGGGCTGTTTATTAAAGATAGTGAATTATTTAAAAAATGTGTTATAAGATTTGGTAAACCAATAGTATTTAATTATAATGAAAGTTTAATTGATAATACAAATAAAGTTAAAGATAGTATGGTTGTCACAAGAAAACAAATTTGGAATGATTTTAATATTAATAAAAAAAGTATTAATGAAATAGATCCGGAAATATATATTAATCATACATATGCAAAAAAATTTAAAGCATTAGGATTTACTTATGATTCAAAAAAAGAACAAGAATTTTTATTATTTTTAGGTAATGAGAAAAAAGAAAATGAATATACAATTGATGATGATGGTATATTAAAACCAGGTATTACAGAAAAAAATAAAAAGTTAAGAAAAATATTATATAAATAAATTTCTTAACTTTTTATTTTTATGATATAATCATTACAGTAGGAGGTTAATAATTTATGAATGGAATTTATAATCTTTATATACCGGTATGTGGGTTATTTATAGCTATTTTATGCAATTTTGTATTCTTTTTTAAGAGTAGGGCAAAAAATAAAGAAACAGCAATCTTTTCTAGGTTACTAATTTATAGTTTAATTGATAGTGTCTTGATGGTCACAATTATTTATCTAGCTATTTTTAATAATAATAATAATATAAAATTAATGGAATTACTAAATAAGTTAGACTATGCAATGTATATTTTATATTCTAGTAATTTATTTCTATATGTATATTATGTAACTTCAAAAGAAAGTCAAGGACAAAAAGTTAAATTATATAATTTGTTTTTTGGTTTAACAACTATAATGGATTTAATATTAATAACAATATTGCTATTTGCAAAGGTTGATGTCCATATAGATAGTAATGCTATGTATAGTGATGGAAGTGCACTTACTAGTACTATAATTGGATGTGGTTTTTACTTCTTATCAATTATTATTTGCTTAATTATTAACTTAAAAAAGGCAATCACTAAAAAATTAACTCCATTATATGTTTTAATATTGTTTTTCTTTTTAGTTTTTTCTTTAAATCAAGTTGATAAAACAATTGTAATTATTTCTGCTGTTTTGGCATATGTAAATTTAATTATGGTATTTACTATAGAAAATCCTGACATGAAAATGTTAAATCAAGTAACTTTAGCTAAAAATCAAGCAGAAAAAGCAAATAGAGCAAAATCAGATTTCTTATCAAGTATGTCACATGAAATTAGAACACCATTAAATGCTATAGTGGGATTATCAGAAGATATCGCAACCTATGAAAACCAAGTCCCAAAAGAAGTAATAGAAGATACTGAGGATATAAGAAATGCTAGTCAAACACTTTTAGAAATAGTAGGGAATATATTAGATATAAATAAAATTGAAGCTAACAAAATGGAAATTATTGATGGAATATATAATTTTAAAGAAGAAATAACTAACATGTGTAAAGTAACCCAAACACGTATTGGAGAAAAAAATATAGTTTTTAACTTAAATATAGCACCAGATATTCCATATGAAGTAATTGGTGATAAATCAAAAGTAAAAGAAATAGTTAATAATTTACTTACAAATGCAATTAAATATACAGAACAAGGACAAATAAATCTAAATATTAAATGTATTAATGATACAAATAAAAATATTTCTAATATTATAATTACATGTCAAGATACAGGAAAAGGAATTAAAGCAGATCATATTAATAGACTATTTACTAAATTTGATAGATTAGATGTTGAAAGAAATACAACAACAGAAGGAACTGGGTTAGGTCTTGCAATAACAAAATCATTAGTCGAAATGATGGGTGGAAAAATAAATGTTCAATCTCAATATGGACAAGGCTCAATCTTTATGGTTCAAATACCACAAAAAATTAATAAATTAATTAAACCTATGACAGAAAAAGAATTATCAGATACTGCATCTAGAATTTATAATAATAACCAAGTAACATATGAAGGTAAAAAAATATTAATAGTAGATGATAATAAATTAAATATAAAAGTAGCTAAAAAAGCACTACAAGATTTTAATTTAATTATTGATGAAGCATATGATGGCATAGAATGTATAAATAAAGTAAAAGAAAATAATTATGATTTAATACTAATGGATATAATGATGCCAAATATGAGTGGTGAATCTGCACTAATAAAATTAAAGGAAAATAAAGAATTTAATATACCAGTAATAGCGCTAACAGCAGATGCAGTAGCAGGAGCTAAAGAAAAATATATTCTTGAAGGATTTATAGATTATTTAGCTAAGCCATTTAGTAAAAATGACATAAAAGAAAAACTAGATCAAATATTTAATAAAAAAAGAAATAATATAGATAGTGATATTCCAAAAGAACTATTGGACATGAGTAAACCTTTAAGTGAAATAAATATAAAATAAATTCTTATATTGTAAAAAATAACTATTTATTATATAATTAATATAGGTGATATTTATGAGTATTAAAATAGATAGAATCGCAAGTAATCTTGTAAAAGAAATAAGTTATATACTTGCTAATGAAGTAAAAGATCAAGATATTAAATTTGTTACAATAACAGACTGTCATGTAACAAATGATCTAAGTTATGCAAAAGTATACTATACTGTACTTGATGAATCAAAAAAAGAATCAACACAAAAAGCTTTGAAAAATGCTTCAGGTTTTATAAGAAGAGAACTTATGGATAGAGTAGAAATAAGATATATACCAGAACTTGAATTTATATATGATGAATCTATAGAATATGGTAAAAAAATAGAAAATATAATAGAAAAAATTCATGAAGAAGAAATTAATAGTGATAAATAATAAGTAGTTATTTTATTAGTAATTAGAAAGTTAATGGAAGATGAAAATTAACCAAGATAAAATAATGAAATACATATTTTGAATTAAATCGTGTAATTACGTTATAAATAAAAGAGCATAAGTCATTATGAAATAAGGTGGTACCGCGAATATTCGTCCTTATAATAATGGCTTTTTTATATTTAAAGGAGAAATTATGATAAAGAAAATTATATTTGATTTAGATAATACAATTATAATGTGGAATGATACATATTATAAAAGTTTAAATAAAACATTTGAACATTTAAATATTGATTATAGTGAGGAGGCAATAACTAAAATAAAGGAAGCTGTAGATAATTATGAAAAAGAATATAATACTTTTGATAAAACAGACATGAAAAATATGTTTGAAGAATATTCTAAAATAAAATTACCAAATAACTTTATTGATACATGGATTTATTACTTAAAAGAATGCTACCCTAAAAAAATCGATAAAAATTTAGTAGATACATTAGAATATCTAAGTAGTAAATATGAATTAGTTGTACTAACAAATTGGTTTACAGAATCACAAGTAGGAAGATTAAAAAATTGTGGATTATTAAAATATTTTAAAGAAGTTATAGGAACAGATAATATACTTAATAAACCTAATAAAGAATCTTATTTAAAGGCAATTTATCCAAATAATATAAAAGATTGTGTTATGGTTGGTGATTCAATTGATAAAGATATAAAAGGAGCAATTAATCTTGGGATGAATGCAATATTATGTGATTATAAAAATAAATATAACGGGAATTTAAAAAATATAAAAAAAATAGAAGAATTAAAAAATATATTATAGGAGGAAATAAAATGGAATTAAATAAATATATAGATCATACAAATTTAAAAGTAATCGCAACAAAAAGTGATATAGAAAAATTATGTGAGGAGGCAATAAAATATCATTTTGCTTCAGTATGCGTATCACCATATTACGTAAATTTAGCAAAAAATCTACTTAAAGATTCAACTATATCAGTATGTACTGTAATAGGTTTTCCAAATGGATATAATACAAAAGAGGTAAAAGCATTTGAAGCAATTAACGCTATAGAAAATGGTGCAGATGAAATTGATATGGTAATAAACTTAGAAGCACTTAAAAATGAAGATTTTGATTATATAAAAGATGAAATAGAAGAAATAAGAGATTCTATAGATGGACATATTTTAAAAGTTATAATTGAAACTTGTTATTTAAGTGAAAAAGAAATCAAAAAAATGACTGAAATATGTAATGAAACATTTGTAAATTTTATTAAAACATCAACTGGTTTTGGTCCAAGAGGAGCAAGTGTAGAAGATCTAAAGATAATTAATAAATATAAAAATGATTTACTTGAAATAAAAGCAAGTGGAGGAATAAAAAATTTAAAAGATGCTGAAGTTATGATTAATAATGGAGCTACAAGATTAGGTACAAGTAGCGGTGTAGAGATAATGAAAGGAGAAAAATAATGACATTATATGAAGAATTAAAATGGAGAGGACTTATTAAAGATGTAACAAGCCCTGAATTAGAAGAAAAACTAAATAATGAAAAATTAACATTTTATATTGGAACAGATCCAACAGCAGATTCAATGCACTTAGGACACTTATCAAGTTTTTTAATATCAAAAAGATTAGCAAATGCAGGTCATAAACCTATTTTATTAATTGGTGGAGCAACAGGACGTATAGGAGATCCTAGACCAACAACAGAAAGAGAAATGAAATCGGTAGAAGAAATTGAACATAATATTGAATGTTTAACAAAACAAGCTGTAGAATTATTTGGATTTGAAGTTGTAAACAATTATGATTGGTCAAAAAATATTAATTTCATAGATTTTTTAAGAGATTATGGTAAATATTTTAATATTAATTATATGTTAGATAAAGATATAATTAGAAGAAGATTAGAAACAGGAATTACATATACAGAATTTTCATATATGATAATGCAAGCATTAGATTTCTTGCATTTAAATCAAGAAAAAAATTGTACATTACAAGTTGCAGGATCAGATCAATGGGGAAATATTACAGCAGGTGTAGATTTAATTAGAAAAAAAACGGGTAAAGAAGTATATGCCTTTACCATGCCACTTGTAACAGATAAATCAGGTAAAAAATTTGGAAAATCAGAAGGTAATGCTTTATGGCTTGATAAAAATAAAACATCTAGTTATGAATTATATCAATTTTTAATAAATGCTGAAGATGAGAAAATAATAGATTATTTAAAAGTATTTACATTCTTAACAAAAGAGGAAATAGAAAAAATAGAAATTGAACACTTTAAAAAACCAGAACTTAGAATCGCACAAAAAAAACTTGCAGAAGAAATAATTACATTTTTACATGGAAAAGAAGAATATGATAAAGCATTAAAAATAAGCGAAGTATTATTTAGGGGAAATATTAATGAATTATCTTTAAGTGAAATTAATGATGCATTTAAAGATGTACCAAATTTTAAAATAAATGAAGAAGTAACATTAATAGATTTACTTGTAAATAATAAGATTGCAACTAGTAAAAGAGAAGCAAGAGAATTTATAAATGCTGGATCTATTTTAATAAATGGTGAAAAAGTAGAAGATGAAAATCAAATCATTTCAAAAAATAATGCTATAGAAGGAAAAGCTATAATTATTAGAAGAGGAAAGAAAAAATATTATATGGGGATATTTGAATAACTGATTATAATCAGTTATTTTTTATATATTTTAAATTAAAATGTTGACATAAAAAAAATAATAGTTTACTATTTAATAAAGTAGTACCCTAAAGGAAGTGTTAAAATTGAAAGAAAAGAAAATAATTTCATTTCTTTGGCAGTACAAATTCTTAATTTTTATATGTATATTTTGTGTTTTACTTGAAATAATATCTGATCTTTTATTACCAATTATTTTATCAAATACCATAAATATAGGTATATTAAATAGTAATGTTAATTATATATTAAAAAATATAATATTAATGCTAGTAATATTATTTATAGGCATAATAGGAAGTGTAATAAGTACTTTTTTAGCATCAAAAATAAGTAATAATGTAGGTTATAATATAAGATATAAAATAATAAAAAAAATACTAAATATAGATTATAAACAAATAGATAATTTAAACATTGGAAAAGTTATAACAGTTGTAACAAATGATATATCATCAGTAGAAAATATTATTTTTTTAGTGTTAAAGCTTTTAATAAAAGTACCATTAATTTTAATAGGAAGTATTATTTTATGTTTAAGTATAAGCAAAAAATTATCATATATTTTATTAATAATAATACCACTTATAGTAATTATAAGCGTAATATTTATAAAAAAAACATACCCATACTTTAATTTAACAAACGAAACATTAGATGATATAAATGATTTATTAAGAGAAAATATTACAAATATTAAATTAGTAAAATCTGAAAATTTAGAAGATATAGAAACAAAAAAATTTGATAAAAAAAATACAAAATACAAAAATATAGATACAAAAGCCTTATTAACATTATCTTATATGATGCCTATAGTAATATTTATAATTAATATTACAACTATATTAATATTAATATTATCAAAAATAGAAATACAAAAAGGTAATTTTTTAATAGGAAACGTAACTGCATTTATAGAATATATTAGCTTACTATTACAAGCAATTATGTCTACATCAATGATTTTTTTACTAACTATTCAAAGCAGTGTTTCAATTAAGAGAATAAAAAAACTATTGCGTATAAAAGAAGAAGAAAAGCAAAGAGGAATAAAACCTATTTTAAAAGGAAATATAGAATTTAAAAATGTATATTTTAAATATAATAAAAAATATAATTTAGAAAATATAAATTTTAAAATTAATAGTGGAGAAAAAGTTGTAATTATTGGAGAAAGTGGTAGTGGAAAAACAACATTAATTAATTTAATACACAAAAACTATAAAATAAATAAAGGACAAATATTAATTGATAATATAAATATAAATAAATATGATATAAATTATTTAAAAAATAGAATAGTTATTATAAATCAAAAACCAGCTATTTTTAAAGATACAATTCTAAATAATATAATATTTAATAAAAGTGAAAATATTTATAAATATAGTAAGATAACATTATTTAATAAAGTCATAGAAAAAAAAGAAAATAACTTAAACTTTTTAATAGAACAAAATGGAAAAAATTTAAGTGGCGGGGAAAAGCAAAGATTAGTACTTACAAGAAGTATAATTAATGATTTTGACACTTTAATATTAGATGATTCAACTTCATCACTAGATTTAAAAACAGAAAATTTAGTAATAGATAACCTATTAAAAGAATTTAAAGATAAAACAATTATCTGGGTAACAAATAGAGTAACATTTATAAATAAATTTGATAAAATTATTTTACTTAAAGATGGGAAAATAGAAGCATTTACTACATTTGATAAAATTATTAATAATAAAGAATTTATAGAATTATCAAAAATGGAGGTGCTATAATGGAAATTAATAAAATAATAAAATATATAAATAAAAAGGTTATTATAACTATTTCAATATTAACCATTATAAATACAACAATAAGTATATTTATTCCATATATTATAGGATATATAATAGATAATATAACTAAAAATATAACAAGTTTTATAATTATATTACTATTTATATATATAATTAATTATATTTTAACAATAATCCAAAATAAAATAATAATAAATAGTGTAGAAAATACAATATATAAAATAAGAAGAGATACACTAAATCACTTAGAAAAACTTCCATTATCATATTTTGATAAAAATGATATAGGTAATATAATTAGTACTTTAACAAATGATTTAGATAAAATAAGTGAATGCTTAGAAGAAGTAATTACAACTATAATAAATAGTATTATTACAGTTATAGGTGTTACTATAATAATGTTTTATATGAATGTTACATTGTCAATTATAGTTATATTATCTGTACCATTATTTTTTTTAATCATATTAAAAATGAGTAAAAAAATGAATTACTATTTTGATTCTCTTCAAAATTCACTTGGAAATTTAACATCAAGTACAGAAGAAATAGCAAGTAATATTAAACAAATAAAATCAATTAATAAAGAAAGTTATTTTATAGATAAATTTAATAATATTAATAAAATATATAGAGATTATGCTATTAAATCAAGCGTTTATTCATATTTAATTTTACCAATTAATTTAATTATAAATAATTTAAGTAATATTTTAATAATAGGTGTTGGCTCTATACTTGTTGTAAATAAAAGTATTACAATAGGTAAAATAGTTTCTTTTTTATCATATGCAACAATGTTTAGAAATCCAATAAATGACATTTCATCCTTAGTAGCAACTGTAGGAGAAGCAATTGCGGGATTTAAAAGAATTAATAATATTTTAAATCAGAAAATAGAAGATAATGGATTAATTGTTCCTTCTATAAAAGGAAATATCGAATTTAAAAATGTATATTTTAAATATGATCAAAAAAATATATTAAATAATATAAATATAAAATTAAAAGAAAATGAAAATCTTGCTATTGTAGGAGAAACTGGAAGTGGTAAAACAACTATAATAAATTTGATAGAAAAATTTTACAAAATAAATAAGGGACAAATACTAATAGATAATGTTGATATAAATGAAATAGATAAAAATGAATTAAGGAAAAATATAGGACTAGTTCTTCAAGATGCTTATTTTTTTAAAGATACTATAATGAATAATATAAAATGTGGTATTGATATAACAGATGAAGAAGTTATTCATATATGTGAAGATATAAATGCTAATAAATTTATAGAAAAATTACCCAATGGTTATTATACTATAATAGATAATAATGCAAATAATTTATCAAATGGTGAAAAACAATTATTATCAATTGTAAGATGTTTAATAAAAAATCCTAAAATTGTTATACTAGATGAAGCAACAAGTGAAGTTGATATAAAAACAGAAAAAGATATATATGAAGGAATAAAAAAAATATTAAAAAATAGAACATCAATTGTTATAGCACATAGACTATCAACTATAAAAAATTTTGATAAAATATTAGTATTAAAAACTGGAAAAATAAAAGAAATTGGTAGTCATAGAGAGTTAATTGATAAAAAAAGTTTATATTATAATATGTATATTAAACAATTTAAATAAAAATACTTTTAATTTTAATAAAAATTTGATATACTAATTAATAGATATAATAAAGAGAGGTTGATAATATGAATGAAAATAATAATATGAATGTAGTTGATTTTAATAATTTAAATAGTACAAATAATAACCCAAATACGTATCAACAAAATCAACCTATGGAACAAAATTATAATAATCAAACTATAAATTATAATCAAGGTATAGATAACTATAATTCAAATACAAATTATAATAGTCAAACTATGAATAATCAAAATATAGATAATTATAATCAAAATATGTATCAACAAGAACAACCAAATTATAATCAAAATACATATCAACAAGAGCAACCAAACTATAATCAAAATACATATCAACAAGGACAGTCAAATTATCAAAATCAAAACTATGAAAATATAAATTCTAGTAATCCTGTACCAGTACTTAATGTAGAAGATACTAATCAAAATGTATTTGGTGTAGAACTATCTGAACCAAATAATATAGATGCTCAACCTGTGAATAACGTTAATATACAACCTGAAGTTAATAATGTTGTCGAAGAAAAACCAAAATATGGATATGCAAGTAATGAAAAAGCAAATTTAAATGCAGATGAAAATGCTAATATAAAATTTATAATTTTTCTAGCAATTTTAATGCTTGCTGTAATTATTGCTCTTCCATATTTATCTAAGTTTTTATAAACTCTTAATTGAGTTTTTTTTAATTTTTATGATATAATTAGATAGGTGGTATAATGGATTACAAAATAACTATAAATGATTTTGAAGGCCCAATGGATTTATTACTTCATTTAATAAAAACAAATGATGTGGATATAAGAGATATAAGTATTGAACAAATAACAAAACAATATCTTGATTTTATAAATAAAATGGAAGAAATGAATTTAAATGTTGCAAGTGAATATTTAATTATGGCAGCTGAGCTTTTAGAAATTAAATCATCAATCCTTCTTCCAAGAAAAGAAAAATTAGAAGAAATAGAAGAAGATCCAAAAGAACAATTAATAAATAGATTAATAGAATATAAAAAATATAAAGAAATAACAAGTGATTTTAAAAAATTAGAAGAAGATAGAAAAAAATATTTTACAAAAAGTGTAGAAAATTTAAGTCTTTATAGAAATGAAGAAGAACAACTAGACTTAGGAGATGTAGATTTAGATCAATTACTAGAGGTATTTCAAAAATTTTTAATTAGAAAAGAAGAAGAAAAACCTTTAAATACTAAAATAAGTAAAAAAGAATATTCAGTTAAAGATAGAAGTGAAGAAATAAGAAAAATATTAAAGAATAAAAAAAGAATAGACTTTGAAGAATTATTTGAAATACATAAAAAAGATTACATTATAGTAACATTTTTATCAATTCTAAGTATGGCAAGAAAGCAAGAAATAACAATAAAACAAGATGATAATTTTGATAATATATATTTAACATATAGAGGTGAATAAAATGGATTTAACAGGAGTATTAGAAGGTCTTTTATTTGTTGTAGGAGAAGATGGAATAACAACAACACAAATAATGGAAATATTAGAAATAGATGATAAAAAATTAAAAGAAATAGTAAAAGAATTAACTCTTATTTATAATGATTCAAAAAGAGGAATAACATTAAAAGTATTAGGAAATAAATTAAAATTAACGACAAAAGAAGAACATAAAAAATATTTTGAAAAATTAGTAGAAGTTGAAGATACACAATTAAGTCAAGCAGCTTTAGAAACACTTGCTATTATTGCTTATAATGAACCAATAACAAGAATAGATGTAGATCAAGTAAGAGGAATTAGTAGTAGTCATATGATAAGAAAACTTGTATCAAGAGATTTAATAGAAGAAAAAGGAAGAAGTGAAAGTGCTGGAAGACCTATATTATATGGTGTTACAGATAAATTTTTGGATTATTTTGGCCTATCAAGTACAAAAGAACTACCAAAATTAGAAGAAATAAAAGTAGATGATGAAGAAAAAGATTTATTTGAATCAAAATACAAAGAAATAGACTAAAAAAACATTAGATTTTAACTAATGTTTTTTTAATTCATTCGCATAATTACCAATAACAGTTGTGTTAGATTTTACATCTTTTACAACAACACTACCGGCTCCAATTTTGACATTATCGCCAATATTTATAGGGCCTAATATTTTAGCTCCAGCTCCAATCATTACATTACATCCAACATTTGGATGTCTTTTAAATTTATCTTTACCTGTTCCACCTAAAGTTACAGAATGATATATAGTACAGTTATCACCAATAACACAAGTTTCTCCAATAACAATTCCACATCCATGATCAATAAACAAATTTTTCCCTATTTTAGCCCCGGGATGAATCTCAATTAGTGTTAAAAATCTTGATATTTGTGAGATTAATCTAGCAATAAAAAATAATTTTAATTTATAGAAAAAATGTGCAATTCTATGAAAAAACAAGGCATGAAATCCAGGATATAATAAAAAAACTTCTAAAATATTTCGACAAGCTGGATCCTTTTTTTTAATATTTAATGCATCACTTAATAAATCTTTAAAAAACATAAAATCACCTACTATAATATAAAAGAAATTAATGTTTATGTGTGTATTAATAACTAAAGTATGGTAAAATAAGTTAGGTGATAAAATGAATTTAGAAACACTAAACAAAGAACAAAAAGAAGCAGTAAAACAAACAGAAGGACCTCTTTTAGTACTAGCAGGAGCAGGAAGTGGTAAAACAAAAGTATTAACAACTAGAATTGCTTATCTTATAAAAGAAAAAGGTGTAGATCCTTATAATATTCTTGCAATAACATTTACAAATAAAGCTGCTAAAGAAATGAAAGAAAGAATAATTAATATGTTAGATAATGAATTCTATGGTATGCAAGTATCAACTTTTCATTCATTTGGCTTATCTATATTAAGAAAATATGCAACCTATTTAGGATATAAACAAAATTTTACTATTATTGATAGTGATGATTCACTAACAATTATAAAAAAAATTATCAAAGAATTAGATCTAGATCCAAAAAATTATAATCCTAAAGCTATAAAAAATAGAATAGGTAGTGCTAAAAATGAACTATTAGATCCAGATAGTTATAGTAAATATGCTAATACTGATTTTGAAGAAAAAGTAGTTGAAGTATATAGAAGATATGAAAATACATTATTTAATAGTAATTCACTTGATTTTGATGATTTATTAATATTACCAATAAAACTTTTTAGAAAAAATATAGAAGTATTAAGAGAATATCAAGAAAGATTTAAATACATATTAGTAGATGAATATCAAGATACAAACGAAGCACAATATATTCTTGTTAAAATGATAAGTGCTAAATACAAAAATATTTGTGTAGTAGGAGATGAATCTCAATCAATATATTCTTTTAGAGGGGCAAATTATAAAAATATTTTAAATTTTGAAAAAGACTATGAAAATACAAAAACAATTTTATTAGAGCAAAATTATAGATCAACTAAATATATATTAAATGTTGCAAATGATATTATAAAAAATAATATTAATAGAAAAGATAAAAAATTATGGACAGAAAATACTGAAGGATCAAAAGTGAAATATTATAAAGCTTTAAATGAAAAAGATGAAGCTTATCATATTGTAAGTGAGATAAAAAATTTAATCATAAATGGCGTAAAAAAAGAGGATATAGCTGTTTTATATAGAACAAATGCTCAATCAAGAAATATAGAAGAAGCCCTTTTAAAAGAAAATATTCCATATAAAGTAGTAGGAAGTTTCTTTTTCTATAAAAGAAAAGAAATTAAAGATTTAATTGCTTATTTAAAGTTAATATATAATAATAGTGATAATACAAGCTTACTTAGAATAATAAATGTCCCAAAAAGAAAAATTGGTATAAAAACAATAGAAAATTTAGAAATGATGGCAACACTTAATCAAACAAGTTTGTATGATGCAATAGAAAGTGGAAAAGAACTAGAATTTAAAAAAATAATAGAAGAAATTAAAGAATTAGAAAAAGATTTATCTTTAACAGAATTAATAGATACAATTTTAGATAAAACAGGAATAAAAGAAGAATTAGAAAAAGAAAAAACATTAGAAGCAGATATCAGATTAGAAAATCTAGAGGAATTTAAATCAATAACTAAAACATTTGAAGAAAAGTATGGTATAATATCATTACAAGCATTCTTAGAGGAAATTAGCTTAGTTGCTGATATGGAAGAACATAATCTTAATACTGATTTAGTAACATTAATGACTGTACATTCATCAAAAGGATTAGAATTTGATAATGTATTTATTGCAGGATTAGAAGAAGGAATATTTCCACATAATAATTCTTTATCAAGTCATGAAGAAATAGAAGAAGAAAGAAGACTTTTCTATGTAGCAGTTACTAGAGCAAAAAAAAGATTAGAGCTTGTAAATGCAAAAAAAAGAATGTTATATGGTAATGAAAGTAATAATTTACCAAGCCGATTTATAAATGAAATAAATGAAGAAAATTTAGAAGAAGAAAAAAATATAAATGAAAAGATAGTAAAAGAAGATTTGATCAATGAAAATGAAGAATATAGTCTAGGAGAAAAAGTTGAACATGATATTTATGGAATAGGTATTATAGTAGCTATAAAAGATAAAACACTAGATATAGCATTCAGTCATGAATATGGAATAAAAACATTTATAAAAGGACATAAAGTAATTAGAAAGGTTGATAAAAAATGATATTAAATTTATATGATTCATTAAAAAAAATAAGTGACAATTTTAGAGATTGGATTATATCACATAGTAGTCCAGTTTTAATGATAGTGCTTTTCTTAGGAGGACTTTTAATATTTACTGTAGCATGGAGAGCACTTCATAAAAATGATGAATAGGAGGCTTTATGAATAAAAATATTACACTAGTAGTTTTAGCAGCTGGAATGGGAAGCCGTTTTGGAGGGCTTAAACAAATTACCCCAATGGGACCAAATGATGAATTTATAATAGATTATTCTGTTTACGATGCAATAAAAGCAGGATTTAATAAAGTAATCTTTTTGATAAAAGAAGAAAATTATGAAATTTTTAAACAAACAATAGGAAGCAGAGTAGAACCATATGTAAATGTTGAATATTGCTTTCAAAAAAATGACAATGTTCCAACTAATGTTGAATTGCCAAAAGATAGAGTTAAACCATTAGGAACGGCTCATGCAATTCTTTGTTGTAAAGATAAAATAAATGAACCATTTATGATTATTAATTCAGATGACTTTTATGGTAGAGATGCTTTTAATGAGGGAGCAAAATTTTTAAAAAATTTAGATAATCAAAATAAATATGGTATGATAGGATACAAAGTAAAAAATACGATTACAGAAAATGGTGCTGTAAAAAGAGGCGTTTGTGAAGTAAAAGAAGATAAATTAATTAAAATAATAGAGAGTAATGTTTCTAAAATAGATGAAGGTATAATAGCATCTCCTTTAAATAATACAAAACCATTTATGGTTAGTGAAGATACTATTGTATCTATGAATATGTTATTATTTACTCCAAGTATTTTTGAATATATCGAAAAAAATTTTCCAATTTTTTTAGAAGAAAATAAAGATAATTTAGAAAAGTGTGAATATTTAATACCAGATGTATTATTAAATGCAATAGAAGATAATTATATAGAATGTACTGTTTTAAAAACTAATGCAACATGGTATGGAGTTACATATAAAGAGGATACAGAAAATGTTAAAACATCATTAAAAAAATTAGTTGATAATGGTGAATACCCCCTTGATCTTTGGAGTAAAAATAAAATTTATATAAAAAAATAAAAGAGTTTTTTTAAGAACTCTTTTTTTTAATACTTATATATGTTAAAATAATTTATATGGAGGAATACATATGGAGAAGTACTTACCAGATATTTATAAAAAAAATATATATGAAATAAATTATGATAAATTAAAAAGTTTAGGAATAAAATGTCTTTTATTTGATTTGGATAATACAATTGTACCATTTAGAGAAAAAGAACCTAGAATTGAAACAAAAGAATTATTTTATAAATTAAAACAAAAAGGTTTTAAAATTATTATTTTTTCAAACAGCCCTAAAATGAGATTAAGTAAATTTAAAGAAGAATTAAATGTAGATATTTTTGGTAGTGCAAGAAAACCTAGAATTAAAAATTTTAATAAAGTACTAAATATGTATAAATATGATATAAATGAGGTTGCTATTATAGGTGATCAAATATTAACAGACATAGTTGGTGGAAATAATGTTGGTATTACAACTATCTTAACGACTCCATTAGAGCCAAAAGATCCATTTTTTACAAAACCAAATCGCTTTAGAGAAAAAAGAATAATGAGAAAACTTAGGGATAATAATTTATTTAAAAAAGGAAAATATTATGAATAAGTGTATAGGTTGCGGGGCATTTTTACAAACAGAATCAAAAGAAAAAATAGGATATACCAAAAATTCAGATTCAAAATATTGTGAAAGATGTTTTAGAATAAAACATTATAATGATTATAAATTAGTAGATAAAAACAATGAGGATTATATTAAAATATTAAAATCAATACCAAATAGTTCATTAGTAGTATTAGTAGTAGATTTATTTAATATCGGTAAAGATTTAGAAATAATAAATAAATATTTAAAAAATAAAATATTACTTGTTCTAACAAAAAGAGATATTATTCCATTGTCAGTATATGATAAAAATTTAGAAGATTATTTTAATAATTATAAATTAAATATTATAGATAAAGTAATAGTAAGTAGTAAAACAAACTATAATTTCGATTTATTATATAAAAAAATAAAAGAAAATAAAACAGATGATATATATGTAATAGGTTTTACAAATGCTGGTAAATCATCATTAATAAATAAATTAATATATCATTATTCAAATCTGTATTCTAATATAACAACGAGTTTTTTACCTTCAACTACATTAGATACAATTGAAATAAATTTAAATGATATAAAATTAATAGATACTCCTGGATTATTAGATGAAGGAAATATAATAAATAATGTAGATTTAAAAAAATTAAAAAAAATAATTCCAAATTGTGAAATAAAACCGAAAACATATCAAATAAAAACAAAACAATCAATAGTAGTAGATGAATTACTTAAAGTAGAAATAAATAAAAACAATAGTTTAACTTTTTATATGTCAAATAATTTAGAATTTAAAAGATATTATAAAGATAATGATAAACTAAATAATTTAAAAAAGCATGAATTTGATGTTCAAGATAATACAGATATTGTAATTAATGGACTAGGTTTTATAAAGATTGTAAAAAAGTCAAAAATAATAATATATACATTAGATAAAGTAGATGTTTATACAAGAAAAAGTCTTATATAGACTTTTTTTTTATAAAAAAAATGATATAATTATAATAGGTGATAGTATGCTAGGAAAGATAATCTCTATAGAAGATAATACAGTTAAAATAAAATTAGAAATAGAAGTAGATAAAGTAGGAAGTTTATCTAATTTACTTGTAAGTATGCAAGATGATGATAGAAAATATATAGGAGAGATAACAAATATAGAAAAACAAACAGCTGATATTAATTTATTAGGAGAAATAATAAATGAAAAGTTTGTTTTTGGTGTTATAAAAAAACCTTCTTTTAAATCAATAATTGAATTGGTACCTAAAGAAAAGGTAAAAGGAATAATTAGTAAGGAAGAATATTTAGAAAATAAACATTTATATATTGGAAAAAGTACAATATATGATGGTGTTGATATATGTGTAGATATAAATGATTTTTTTAGTGAGCACTTTGCTATATTTGGATCAACTGGAAGTGGTAAATCATGTAGTGTATCAAGAATAATTCAAAATTTATTTAGCAAAAAAACATATATACCATATAGATCAAGTATTTTTATGTTTGATGCATATGGAGAATATCATAATGCCTTAAAAAATTTAAATGAAGTTGTAAATGAAATAAGTTTTAAAGCTTATACAACAAATCCAAATACAACAGATACAGAACTTCTTAGAATTCCACCTTGGCTACTTAAAGTAGATGATATTGCTTTACTTTTAGGTGCAACTAAACATTCTCAACTACCAATAATTGAAAAAGCATTAAAATTAGTAACCGTATTTGCTAAAGAAGAAAAAGAAGTTATAAAAATAAAAAATGACATTATAGCAAGATCTTTACTTGATATATTATCAAGTGGTAGAGAATCATCGCAAATAAGGGATCAAATATTTTCCGTGTTATCATATTATAATACAGCTGAGTTAAATTTAAATTCAATGGTAGAACAACCCGGTTATAGTAGAGAAATAAGTAAATGTTTTAATTTAGATGCTACTGGTAAAATAAGGGAAATGGAACTTATTATGAATTTCTTTAAATCATATTTAACTGATGATTATGAACTTAATTTACCAGATGGAAGTTTTAAATATACATTAAATGATTTAAAAGATGCATTTGATTTTGCTTTAATTGAAGAAGGAATTTTAAAAAGCGATAAAATATATGATGAAGCAAATATATTAAAGGTAAGATTACATTCTCTTGTAAATAGTGATGAAGCATTATATTTTACTTATCCAGAATATATAACAAAAAGAGATTATATAAGAAAATTATTAACTGCTCCAAATGGAAGAAAAGCTCAAATAATTAATTTTAATATAAATTATATTGATGATAGATTAGCTAAAACAATAACAAAAATTTATTCTAAAATGTTATTTGATTATGCTAAAGAGTTAGAAAATAGAGGGTCATTTCCATTTCACATAATATTAGAAGAAGCACATAGATATGTTCAAAATGATAATGATAATTTCTTACTTGGATATAATATATTTGAGCGAATTACAAAAGAGGGAAGAAAATATGGAGTTTTAATGGGATTTATTTCTCAAAGACCTAGTGAGCTTTCTGAAACAGCTATATCACAATGTAGTAATTTCTTAATATTTAAAATGTTACATCCAAAGGATGTTGAATATATAAAAGAAATGCTTCCTAATGTAACAAATGAAATAATAAAAAGGCTTAGAATATTACAACCTGGTAATTGTGTAGCATTTGGTAGTGCATTTAATGTTCCTGTATTGATCCGTATGGATATGCCAAATCCAGCACCATCAAGTAGTAGTTGTGATTTAATTAA
Organism: uncultured Bacilli bacterium; assembly: GCA_934167935.1. Next base: position 16,443 of record CAKPMH010000001.1, on the reverse strand, counting down.
TACATGGTTTGTTGAAAAGAGGTAACTTATAAATTTAATGGTGGCGGGCTGGAGTTTATTATTGTATTTCTACTTATCATAATGTTGGTAATTCTGGAAGTAGATCTTCATATATCGGTAACTCTAAGTTAGCAAATAAAGCAATGTATTGTTATAATTGTACAGAATCAAGCGATGAAAATACAAAAACCATTAGTGTAAAAGATGTATCTGAAACTCCAACAAGTAATTATGCAAAAAAAGGAAATAGATACGTTAAAATAACATTAATAAGTTTAAAATAAATTAATATATAATTTTATAAATAGAACTAAGTTCTATTTTTTTTATAAAAAAATAAGAGCTTAAACTCTTATCTGTTATAGAATTCAACTATTAATGATTCATTTATATCAGCATTTAATTCGCTTCTTTCTGGCATTCTTACATAAGTACCAGCTTTTTTCTTATCATCAAATGTAACAAATTCAACACGATTATTAACGTTTTCTAATGAAGCAACAACAGCTGGATGATTCATTGATTGTTCTTTTAATGAGATAACATCACCAGGTTTAACTCTATATGATGGAATATCAACTTTTTTACCATTAACAGTAATGTGACCGTGGTTAACAAGTTGTCTAGCTGCTCTTCTAGTAGAAGCAAATCCCATACGATAAACTAAATTGTCTAAACGACTTTCTAGTAATCTTAAGAAATTTTCACCATGAACACCTTTCATTTTTCCTGCATCATTAAATATTTTTTTGAATTGTTTTTCATTTACTCCATACATAAATCTAACTTTTTGTTTTTCTTGTAATTGTGTACCATAGTCAGATAATTTTTTACGACGATCGTTACCATGTTGACCTGGAGCATATGGTTTTTTTGTAAGTTCTTTACCATTTTCTAAAACAGAGAATCCAAAACGACGAGATTTTCTGTATGTAGAACCAGTATATCTTGACATATAATTCCTCCTTCTATATTTCATATACATCAGAGTTCTTTGTCAAATTATAGGGTGTTTATTTAAATATCTTCGCTTTGCAGCTAAAGTTACTAATAACCAATGTAATAAACACGTTATAAAATTCAAAGAAAGCTGCTAGATGAATACGCAGTTATAATTATATGCTAAAATTGAGTATAAGTCAATAGAAATACTATAATATTTTATCTATAAGACCATAATCAAGTGCTTCTTTAGCACTTAAAAAATAATCTCTTTCAGTATCTTCTTCTATTTTTTTTAAATCCTGTTTTGTGTTTTTTGCTAACAACTTATTTAGTTTTTCTCTTAATTTTAAGATTCTTTCAGCCGCAATTTTTATTTCTGTTGCTTGCCCTTGAGCTCCACCAAGTGGTTGATGAATCATTACTTCACCATTAGGTAAACAAAATCTTTTTCCAGGTTTTCCACTAGAAAGTAAGAAAGCAGCCATAGATGCAGCCATACCTACACATATAGTAGAAACATCACTTTTAATAAAATTCATAGTGTCATATATTGCCATACCAGCTGTTACACTTCCACCAGGGGAATTAATATAGATACTTATATCATCATGATTAATTGAATCTAAATACAAAAGTTCAGCTATTACAATATTTGAATTAACATCTGTAATCTCATCATTTAAAATGATAATTCTATCTTTTAAAAGTCTAGAATATATATCATAACTTCTCTCACCATTACTACTTCTTTCAATTACTGTAGGTACTAAATTCATATTACACACCCTCTCTATATTTATAATAGTAGAAAATATAATATTTATTCATCAAAATATGTGACAAAATAATAAATTATTGATATAATTGATATGATATAAAGAATAGAGGGATAACATGTCTAAAACAATAAAAATAAATTTTAGAGATATTGAAGTAAAAGAATTTGAAGCAGGAGTTAAATTAAAAGAAATAAGTGATGCATTTTCTAATTATTTTAATTATCCAATCTTAATTGGTAAAGTAGATAACGATATGGTCGAATTAAATGAACCAATAAATCGTAGTTATAATGTTGATTTTTATGATAGATCAAGCGGTGTAGGAAATAGTATATATGGTAGAACATGTCAATTTTTGCTTATAGTAGCTGTAAAAAAATTATTGGGTGACAATGTAGAAGTTGTTATAGAACACTCTATTGATAAAGGATTTTATTGTGAAATAATTGGATGTGATTTAGATAAACCAGTAGTAGACCGAATAGAAGAAAAAATGAGAGAAATATCAAATATGGATTTAAAAATTCAAAAAATGAGTGTATCAAGATTTGATGCAATTAAATATTTTGAAAAAAGAAGACAATTTGATAAAGTACATGCATTAAAATATATAAGTAATACATATGTTAATTTATATAGAATAGATGATATCTATGATTACTTCTATGGTAAATTAGCTTATACAACAAAAGATATAGATGATTTTAAATTAACCTACATAAAAGATAATGGATTTGTTTTAAATTATCCAACCACTTATACACCAGAATGTACACTAGATTATGTTCATCATGAAATGTTATTTGATAAATTTTTAAATTATACAAAATGGGGAAGAACTATAAATGTTACAAATGCTGCAGAATTAAATGAAATAATATCAAAAGGAAAATATAGTGAATTAATAAGACTTGCTGAAGTATATTATAATAATCAATTAGTAGAAGTAGCAGATAGAATATATAATGAAAAAGGAAACATAAAACTTGTTTTAATAGCAGGGCCTTCCTCATCAGGAAAAACAACAACATCAAAAAAATTACAAGTTTATTTAGAGAGTAAAGGAATAAAACCACATCAAATATCAATAGATGACTATTTTGTTGATAGAGATAAAACAAAAGTATTACCAAATGGAGAACTTGATACAGAATCACTTGATGCAGTTGATGTAACACTATTTAACAAACACCTAACTAAATTATTAGAAGGAGAGAAAGTAGAACTTCCAGAATATAATTTTGTATTAGGAAAAAGAGAGTATAATGGAAAATACTTACAAGTAGGAAAAAATGATGTAATTATAATAGAAGGACTTCATGGATTAAATGATGATCTTACAATGTCAATTGATAGAAGATTTAAATATAAAATTTATATAAGTGCTTTAACACAATTAAACATAGATAATCATAATAGAATTCATACAAGTGATACAAGAAAATTAAGAAGAATAGTTAGAGATAATAAATATAGAGGAAAAAGTGCAAAAGAAACACTTCATATGTGGAAGGAAATTAGAGAAGGAGAAGAAAAATATGTCTTTCCTTATCAAGATGATGCTGACTACGTAATTAACTCAGCATTAGTATATGAAATAGGTGTATTAAAAGTATATGCTGAACCATTACTTTTTAATGTAGATGAGGATGACCCTAATTACCCAGAAGCAATAAGACTTATTAATTTACTTAGAAACTTTTTACCTATACCTAACGATTCGGTACCAAATGACTCTGTAATAAGAGAATTTATAGGTGGAAGTAGTTTTAATTAGAAAAGAGGATAATATGATTAAAGTAGCAATAAATGGATTTGGAAGAATAGGAAGATTAGCATTTAGACAAATGTTTAAAAAAGAAGGATATGATATAGTAGCAATAAATGACTTAACAAGCCCTGAAATGTTAGCTCATTTACTTAAATATGATTCAGCTCAAAAAAGATATGAAGGACATGATATAAAAGCAACAGAAAATTCTATAATTGTAGATGATGAAGAAATAATTGTTTATAAAGAAGCCGAACCTAAAAATTTACCATGGAAAGAACTTGGAGTAGATGTTGTATTTGAATGTACTGGCTTTTTTACTAAAAAAGATAAAGCTATGGCTCATATAGAAGCAGGTGCTAAAAAAGTAATAATAAGTGCACCAGCAGGTGATGATGTAAAAACAGTAGTATATGGAGTTAACCAAGATATACTAAAAAGCACTGATACAATAATTAGTGCAGCATCATGTACTACTAACTGTTTAGCTCCACTTGCTAATAATTTAAATAAATTTTCACCAATTGTAAGTGGAATAATGACGACAGTTCATGCTTATACAGGAGATCAAATGTTACTTGATGGACCTCATAGAAAGGGCGATTTAAGAAGAGCAAGAGCAGGAGCTATAAATATAGTACCAAATACAACCGGAGCAGCAAAAGCAATTGGACTTGTAATACCAGAACTAAAAGGTAAGTTAATTGGTTCTGCACAAAGAGTTCCAGTTCCAACTGGATCAACAACTATTTTGGTTGCTGTTGTAAAAGGTAATGATATTACAAAAGAAAAAATAAATGAATATATGAAAAGTAAAGTTAATGAATCTTTTGGATATACAGAAGAACCATTAGTTTCATCAGATATAATTGGTATAACAGAAGGATCACTTTTTGATGCTACACAAACTATGGTAACAAAAATAAATGATGATTTATACCAAGTTCAAGTAGTTGCATGGTATGATAATGAAAATAGTTATACATCACAAATGGTAAGAACTGCACTTTATTTAGAAAATTTGATGTAAAATTAAAATATTTGTATAAAAGAAACAGTAAATCTGTTTTTTTTTAATTCAAAAAAAAGCAAAATTGTCATTTGCTATTAAAAAAAATATATGTTATTATGCTTTTGAAAAGAAGACAAAGAAAGGAAAATTATGCTTGAAGAATTATATATATGGAGAAAAATATTTGAACAAGAAAATAATGATTTAGATTTAAAAAATTTAATTAAATTAGTAGTAGAAGAACCAGATGCAAGAGAATACATTTTTAAAAAAGTTAAAGAAAAGACATCACCTATTATAAAAAGATACAATATAAATATAGACTTAGATAAAAATATAGAAAAATACGATTTAGAAGAGTTATCTGATATGATAATTAATAGTTTAGAAAATGCTTTAGCAAGTGAAAATTCTCTTTTGATAAAAATAAAAGATATTAAGATTATCTCTTAATATCCATTATAACAGGTAGAATAATAGGTTTTCTTCCTGTTTTTTTGTATGTATAACTTGAAAGTTCATCTATTATTTTAGATTTAATTTCAGTATAGTTAATTGGTTTATCAAGCATAGAAAGTATTGCTTTTTTAGAAACATTTTCTAAACTTCTAAGTAATTGTTCATTTTCATTTACTAATACAAATCCTCTTGTAGTTATATTTGGATTTCCTAATAATTTTTTTGATTTAATATCTATATTAGCAACAACTATTATAATTCCATCATTAGCCATTAATTTTCTATCTTTAATAACAGTATTAGAAACATCTCCAATTCTATTACCATCAACATAAATATCATCAGCTTGAATAAATCCATCTCTTTTAACTTTACCTTTATACATAGATAAAACTTCACCATTTGAAAGTACAAAATTATTTTCTTTAGGTATACCACATACAACACCTATATCGGCATGTTTTTTAAGCATTCTATATTCACCATGGAATGGTGCAAAATATTTAGGATTAATTAACCTTAACATCAATTTTAATTCTTCTTCACTAGCATGTCCACTGGCATGTATATCATTTAAAGATGTATTTGTATATACTTTAACACCTTTTAAATATAACTTATTTATAGTCCTAGATATACTAGCTGCATTACCAGGAATAGCACTAGATGAGAATATTACAATATCGTTTGGTTGTAATTTTATTTGTTTATGAACACCATCAGCAATTCTAGAAAGAGCCGCTAAAGGTTCACCTTGACTTCCTGTACAAAGTAAACATACTTTACTAGGATCTAATTTATTTGCTTCTTCAGGTGTTATAAAAATACCTTTATTAGTAATATATCCACCCTTAACAGATATTTCAATATTATTTTCCATACTTCTACCAAAAGTAGCAATTTTTCTTCCATTTCTTCTACAATTATCTACTATATGTTTAAGTCTATATACATTAGATGCAAAAGTAGCAATTATAATTCTACCAGTTTCTCTTTTAAATATTTCACTTAAAGCATCATCAACTTTAGATTCACTTTTACTAACGCCTTCAATTAATGCATTAGTACTATCACTTAGTAATAATGTTACACCGCGACTTCCAATTTCAGCCATTTTATGAATGTTAGCTGTTGGCCCAATTGGTGTTAAATCGAATTTAAAATCTCCTGTAGTTACAACAATTCCATCAGGTGTTGTAATACAAATTCCGTGAGAATCAGGTATTGAGTGTGTTGTTCTAAAAAACTCAACTTCCATAGTTTTAAATTTTACTTTTGTATTTTCATCATAAACAACTAAATTTTTATATAAAATATTTCTATCTTCTAGTTTTTTTCTTATTAATCCTACCGCATGATTTGGTGCATATATTATAGGAATATTTACAGTTTGAAGTAAAAATGGGATACCTCCTATATGATCTTCATGCCCATGAGTAATAAATAATCCCTTAATTTTAGATTCATTTTTCTTTAAAAATGAAAAATCAGGTATAACATAGTCAACACCCATTAACTCATCTTCAGGCATAAGCATTCCAGCATCTGTTATTATAAGTTCATCACTAGTCATAACACAATACATATTTTTTCCTACTTCACCAAGTCCACCTAAAGCGAATATTTTTGTATCATCGCTTTTTACTAATTTCACTTTTTAACTCCTTTCATTTTATTTGAAATCCAACTTCCTACATTATATACTTTTTTTTTATATTTGTCTAGTTTATAGATTTTAAGTTTTATCATAAAAAAATAAAATAAAATCATGTTTTAATTTATTTACATAAAAATAAGATTGTGATATTATAAAGAAAGAATAGAGGAGTGTTATGAAAAAATATTTAATTATTATTTTATGCTTATTTATTGTGACAGGATGTATGAGTAAAAATAAAAAAGAAACAGAGATAAAATTAGACAAAAATGGTAATACAAAAGAAGATGTAAAAACAAATGATTTAACTTTTAATGATATAAAATTAAATTATAATGGAAGTATAACCTTATTAACTTCAAACATAAAAAATACAACAAATAAAACAAAAAATATTAAGGTCACAATTATATTAAAAAAAGATAATAAAGAAGTAAAAAAATTAAATCAAATAATTGAAAATATAGAACCAAATAGTAATAAAAAAATAAATGTTGGAATAGTAGGCGACTATAGTGAAATAAAAGACGTTGAATTTAAAATAGTAGAAGAATTTTAAAAATATTATAATTTATAATCTTATGGGAGAATAATATGAAAGAAAAAAAAGGATTCACATTAATAGAACTTTTAGCAGTAATAGTAATAATTGCTGTGGTAACTATTATATCAGTGCCAATTATAAATCATATGATAAGAATAGCAAAAGAAAAAGCATTTTTAAATAGTGCATATGGTGTATTAGATGCAGCAGAATATTATTATACAAGAAGTCAAATGAATTTAGTTTATAATGAAGAAAAAATAGTACCACTTGCAAATAAAACAGAAAAAAATGCAAATGTTAATGTATTAACAACTGACAAAATAGAAAAAATATCATTACCAAATAATGATAAAATAAAAATAAAAGGAAAAATAGATAATGGAACAGTATACATAAAAAGTAAAGGAAGTATTGCCCTTTCTTTATGGAATGATAATTTAAAGTTATGTGCTATAAAAAATTATACAGAAAATGAAATAACAATAGGAGATAGAGAATTAACAAAAGAAGAATGTGTAGAAGGTAATTTAGTAGAAAGTAAAACTGAATCAGGAATGATTTGGGATGGATTTATAACACTAACTCTTTATTATCCAGAAAATTCAACTGATAGAAAATATAGAATAGGAGAACCAGGAGAGGTAAGGGAAGAAGATTGGATAGATTATGAAGGTGCAATAACAATACCTCTAAAAGATGTAGAAAATGTTTATATAAAGTATAAAATAAATGGCAAAACATATATAATTCCACCAAAAGGAACAATTTACGTAGATATAGAACCAAGTAGTTTTGAAATACCAAAAACTGGTGGAAAAGTAGTATCAAAAATAAATGCAACAGAAGGATCAGATATTTATTATAAAACAGGAAGTACATGGGAAAGATATGATAAAACAAAATTAATAGAAGTAACAAATCCAAGTATAATAGAAGCAAAAGCAGAAAAATTAGAAGACGTATATGATAGTGATGGAAATAAAGCATACACAAGAAAAATAACTGCATATGATTCTGTTTACATAAGAGAAAAAGGAACAAATGTAGGAACTAGTGGAAGTAAGCAAGACCAAAGTTCAGGCTCAAGCTCAGGCTCAAGTTCAGCCTCAGTTATAAGAGATGAAGAAACTGGATTAATAATACCAAGCTATTATATAAAAGGTCCAATTATAAATGTGACTCCTACAGATTTAACAGATGAAGTCGAGGTAAGTTTAAGTACAAAAGAAACAGCTAGAAAAATATATATAAAAGTAGGAAATAATTCATATAAAGAATATACAGAGTCTATAACTATAAATAGTAATACAAATATATATGCATATTATGTTAGAGAAAGTGATGGAGCAACATCAAGTATTAGTAGTAAAAGAATAACTAACATTTATAAAAAAGGCTATAATTGTAATTTACCAAATATAAGTATAAATCAAGAACCAGGTTTAAATCATAAATATGTAAATAAAGTAACATTAAATATAACAACGGATGGAAATGATTTAGAGTATAGTAGTAATGGGGTAGAATACCAGAAATATAAAGATAAATTAGAAATAAAAGGAAATAAAAGAATATATGCAAAAGCAAGCAATGATTGTGGTACACAAGTAGAATATATAGATATAACAAATATAGGTGAAAAAGGAGTAATAACACCACCTGTAAGAAAGCAAAAACTAAATGTAGAAATAAATGTAAATCCTGAACCTGCAACAAGTACAGAACTTGTAAAAGAAGTAACAGTAAGTATAAATTATGATTCAAAGGCAACAAAAAGATATTATAAAATAGGAACGAATGGCAAGTTAATGGAATATAGTAATCCATTTAAAGTAGAAGAAAATGAAACAATATATGCATATGCAATAAATACAACAGGTTATGGAGAAGATTCAAAATTAATAGACAACATAGGGAATAATGAAACAAATACAAAAAAAGGTCTAACAAATCCAATAATTACTGCATATCCAGATAACCTAAATCAAGCAAACAGCGTAGATGTAAATATAACATTTGATAAAAATGCAACAATAAAAAAATATAGAATTGGAAATGGTAGTTTAAGAGATTATAATGGTTCATTTAAGGTAGATAAAAATGAAACTATATATGCTGTAAATATAGATAGTGATGGAAATAAAAAAGATGCAATTTACGAAATAAAGAATATAGTAAATAAGCAACCTATTTATATGATAGATTATGGTAATTATTTTATAATAAAACTAAATTATCCATCATCTTCAGAAGCAAGTAGTAGAGAATATCGCTTTGGAAATAATGATTGGACTAAATATAAAGAAGAAGGTATTTTATTAGCAACAAAAGATACAAATTTAAAAAAAGATGGAAAAATAATTATAAAAGATAAAAATGGTGTAGAAAAAGAATTTAAAGGTGATTTTTACTATATAGATTGTTCTCCAAGTGAAATAATGGAAAAATTATTCATGAGATGGGATACAGGTAAACCAAAAACTCCTGAAATTATAGTAGTACCAAATGATCCAACTAGAAAAGCAAAAGTTAAAATAATGTATGATAATACAAGTAAATTAAAGGAATATAAATTAGTATTAAAAGATGGAACAACAAAAGGTTGGATGAAATATACAAATGAAATAGATGTAAATAGTAAAAATACTGTTATATATGCAAGAAGTAGAAATGAAAGTGAAGTATATTCAAATACTGCAATAAAAGAAATAACAAACATAGATGAAGAACCACCAGTTATAAATTTAACTGCAAATTTAACAAATAAAACTCAAAGTTTAAATGTAAGAGTAAATGTAACAGATGATGTTTTAGTAGATACAGTAATGTATGAAAAAGGTCTAAAAGGAGAAAGTTATTTTAAAACAGGTGGAAAATTAATAGAAAATAATAGTATCGTAAAACTAACAGAAAATGGAGAATATACATTTTATGCAAAAGATAGTGTAGGAAATGAACAAACATATACGATACTAGTAGAAAATATAGATAATGATCCACCAAGTATAAAGATAACCGATAATAGTAGTAAACAAGGAATTGAAACAAGCATTACAATTGATTATGGAGATTCAAAAACAAAAAAATATAAAATAGGTAAAAATACTACATCATGGACAAATTATACAGATACATTTACGTTAACCTCAAATACAGTCATTAGTAAAAATTTAGGTAATAGTGATAATACGGTTACAATATGTGCACAAGGAATTGATAGTGTAGGAAACAAAAAAGAAGAATGTTTAGATATTTTAACATTAGATATAGATGCACCAAAAGTACCAGTTATAAATGCTAATGCAAATTATCCAGTATTAACAGAGTATGGTGTAAAATATGATGGTAGAACAACAATTAATTATGATAAAAGAAAAGATATAGATAATTATTACAGTTTAGATGGAAAAGAATGGACAAAGTATACAGGAACATTTGAAGTAACAAGTGGAACTATATACGCAAAAAGTGTTAAAAAAAGCACAGGACTTGAAGTTGCAGCAACAAAAACAATTGTGATACCAAGAGATGCATTACCAACTAGCGTATTTGATAATAATAAAGAAACAGGAATAGGTGGAACAGATTATAATGCAACATATAAGCTAATGATAGATCAAAGCATGTGGAACAAAGAAATAAATATGTATGCGTATATGTATCATCATGATACTTCAAAAATAATAACAAGTTTCTATAATAAAAACAACGAGTTAATATCAAAATATACAAGGAATGATAATGGTACATATACGGGAAAAAGTAGTTTTAATTATACCGTACCAGAACAATCAAGTTATATGAAAGTAAATTTGATAGCATCGGCGGGAAGTAGAAGCTATACAACATATTTATACGAAATAAGTATTTGTGATAATCCAAAAATTAATGTACAAAAAAAATATCCTAAAATAACAATATTTGGATTTGAAAAAAGTTATTATGAAATTGATATTAATTATGATAGTACCGCTGTAAGAAAGTTGTATAAAATTAATGATGGTGATTGGCAAGAATATAAAAATAAAAAAATAATTTTAAAAATCGAAGATATAATTTATAGTAAAAGCATAAATAAATATGGTACGGAAAGTAAAACATCTAGTTATAAAGCTATTGAAATATCTGATGCATTACCAGCCAGTGTATTTGATAATAATAAAGAAACAGGAATAGGTGGAACAGATTATAATGCAACATATAAACTAATAATAGATCAAAGTATGTGGAACAAAGAAATAAATATGTATGCATATATGTATCATCATGATACTTCAAAAATAATAACAAGTTTCTATAATAAAAACAACGAGTTAATATCAACATATACAAGGAATGATAGTGGTACATATACGGGAAAAAGTAGTTTTAATTATACCGTACCAGAACAATCAAGTTATATGAAAGTAAATTTGATAGCATCGGCGGGAAGTAGAAGCTATACAACATATTTATACGAAATAGCACCTGTAACAGAATAATTAAAAAATTATCATAATGCATGATAATTTTTTTTATAAATTTTAGTTATATGAATAATTTTTCATATAAAAAAATTTGCCCTTGTAATTTTTTAAAATAAATATTATAATTATATTAGGTAAATATAATTTACTAGAGATGGAGGTATAATATGAATGGTATATTTTTCTCCATTTTACTAGTTTTAATTGGACTTTTTTTTGGAATAATTGTTATGATTATTTTTAACTATATTAAAAATGCAAAAGCTGAATCAAAAGCAGAAAAAATGATAGAAAATGCAAAAAAAGAAGCAGATAAAGCTAAAAGAGATAGTATAATAGAAGCAAAAGAAGAAGCACATCAAATAAAGATTGAAACAGATAATTATGTAAAAGAAAAAAAATCAGAAATAAAAGAATCAGAAGAGAGACTTTTAGCTCGTGAAAATAGTATTGATAGAAGAGATCAAACTATGCAAAATCGTGAGCAATTACTAGATGAAAAAGAAAATAATTTAATAAATAGACAAAAAGAAATTCAAAATGAGCAAGTAAAAGTGGAAGAAATCAAAAAACAACAGATAGAAGAACTTGAAAAAATAGCTGGTTTATCTAAAGTAGAAGCAAAAGATATGGTTCTAAAAAAAGTAGAAGAAATGATGAATTTAGAAATTGCAAGCTACATAAAAGAAAGAGAATCAGAAGCAAAATTAGAAGTAGATAAAAAATCAAAAGCAATGCTTGTATCATGTATGCAAAAATATGCAAGTGATGTGGCAAATGAACAAACAGTAACAGTAGTAGAATTACCTAATGATGAAATGAAAGGAAGAATCATAGGTAGAGAAGGAAGAAATATAAGAACAATAGAAGCTGTAACAGGAGTTGATTTAATAATAGATGATACTCCAGAAGCAATTGTTTTATCATCATTTGATCCTTTAAGAAGAGAAATTGCAAGAGTAACATTAGAAACATTAATAAAAGATGGAAGAATTCATCCAACAAGAATAGAAGAATTATATGATAAAGTAAGTAAAGAAATGAACATTAAAATAATGGAATATGGAGAATCAGCCTTATTTGAACTAGGACTTACAAAAATGGATCCAGAATTAGTAGAATTAGTTGGTAAGTTACATTTTAGAACAAGTTTTGGACAAAATGCTTTAATGCATTCAATAGAAGTAGCACATATCTCAGGGTTAATAGCTGCAGAACTTGGAGAAAACATAACACTAGCTAAAAGAGCCGGATTACTTCATGATATAGGAAAATCTATAGACCATGAAGTAGAAGGAAGTCATGTAACAATAGGAAGCGAAATTGCTAAAAAATATAAAGAAAATGAAGTAGTTATAAATGCAATAGAATCACATCATGGTGATACTGAAGCAACAAGTATAATATCAGTAATAGTTGCTATAGCAGATGCCTTATCAGCATCAAGACCAGGTGCAAGAAGTGATTCACTAGAAAATTATGTAAAAAGATTGCAAGACTTAGAAAAAATTGCTAAAGAAACACCAGGAGTTGAAAAATCATATGCAGTTCAAGCAGGACGTGAAGTTAGAGTTATCGTAAAACCAGAAGAAATAGATGACCTAGGAAGTTATAAAGTAGCACGTGATATAAAAACAAAAATAGAAAATGAACTACAATATCCTGGTACAATAAAGGTGACAGTAATAAGAGAAACAAGAGCAATAGAAGAAGCAAAATAAGCTTCTTTTTTTTTATAAAATGTATGTAAAGTTATATTATAATTTATTGATGTCATTTTGTTTATTTGATAAAATTAAGTTAGATAATAGTTAAGGAAGTGCTATATGAAATATTATATAAGATTAATAAAGAGAAGATACTTTAAGGCATTTGTTGCTTGTTTACTTATTAATCTGTTAGGATTAGCATGCATAATGGAGGGTTTATACGATTCATTAATTCTAATATCAGAAAAAATATCATTTAATTATTCAATCAATTTTACAGAAATAATTGAAGCAATAGATCCAGAACTATTTGTAATAGGTATTCTAATAATTATTTTAACATATCCATCAAATTCAGCTTATGCACAAAATGAATCAGATTATGATATAAAATCTGAGAAAGAATATATATATGTGAGATATAAAAAAAATGAATTTTTAGTAAAAAAAGAAACTTTATCACCTACTGATTTTTATTATAGAGATAAAAATAAAAGATTTGTATCTATGATGAGAGGTTATCAAATATATAATTATATTCTTATATATCATCAAGAAGTTATGGATAAAGATATTGATGAATCAAAAGGATTGTCAAAACAAGAATTTTTGAATAATTTTAAAGATATAAAAAAAATAACAGCAGAAGAAAAAATAAATTTATTAGATAATAATAATATAAAAAATAAAAAAAGATTAAATTTTATTATTATTTCAATTCTATTATGGTCAAATTTTATCTTTTGGACACTAGGATTAAGTGTTTCATTATTAGAAAATGAAATTAAAATACCAGAAGATATTTCTTTTGTTATAACAAGTATAACTATGATTATATTATCATTTATCTTCGGAAAAAAATCAAATAAAGAAATAAATAAAGATAAAAAAACATATTCATTTATTTTAAATAGTGACATATATATAATTGAATGTAAAATATACGATATAAAAGTAATCCCATATATAGGAAAAGATGGAAATAGATATACAGGACGTTACATAAAAATTACTGATGGAAATTATGTTTTAAATGAATGGATTGAAGTAACTGGTAGAAAATATATTGAAAGATCTAAGTATACAAAAATATATTATCAACCAGGCTTAAAAGAAAATGAGCAATTTTTAATAAATAAACAACTAGTATAAATTGACAAATATAGGATTTTTGTGGTAAAATTATTTAGTTTTGAGGAGGAGTATAATATGAAAAAAACAAAAATTATAACTAGTCTTGGACCATCAAGTTACATTCCAGATGTATTTGAACAAATGGTATTAAATGGAGCAAACGTTGCACGTATAAATTTCTCACATGCAACAGAAGAAGAAAAAGAAAAAGATGTAGCAACAGTAAAAGAAGTAACAAAAAGAACAGGACTTCATATAGGAATATTATATGATACTAAAGGACCAGAATTTAGAAATGGTGTTTTAGAAAATGATGAAATTAACCTAGTAGAAGGAAAAACAATAAGAGTTGTAAAAGAAAATGTAATAGGAAATGAAGAAAGATTTTCTGTAAACCATCCAAATGCAATAGATTCACTTGAAGTAGGAAATGTAATCTTACTAGAAAATGGATTAATGAAAATGACAGTTGTATCAAAAGAAGAAGATGGAGTAACATGTAAAATTATAAATGGAGGAGTTTTAGGAAACAAAAAAAGTTTAAGTGTTCCAGGTGTAAAACTAGATATTCCATTTATAAGTGAACAAGATAGAGAAGACATTATATATGCATGTAATCATGATGGTGATTTCTTAGCACTTTCATTTGTATCATGTGTAGAAGATGTATTAGAAACAAAAAAAATATTAAAAGAACAAAATAGAGAAGATTTAAAAATTATATCAAAAATAGAAAGTATGACAGGAATTGAAAACTTAGATAGTATCGTTGAAGAATCAGATGGTATCATGGTTGCTAGAGGTGACTTAGGTGTAGAAGTTCCTATGACAATGCTTCCAATATATCAAAAGAAGATAATAAGAAAATGTCGTGAAAAAGGAAAATTCTGTATAGTAGCAACTGAAATGTTAGAATCAATGAAAAAATCAGCACGTCCAACAAGAGCTGAAGTAAGTGATGTTGCTAATGCTGTATTAGATGGAGCAGATGCAGTAATGTTATCAGGAGAAACAACAACAGGTAAATATCCTATAGAAACAGTTAAGTATATGGGAGAAATTTGCGAAAATGCAGAAAAATATTACAATGGAACATTCGAATATAAAGATAAAATAGGAATTACAGAAACAATTGCAGACAGCGTTGTAGAAAGTACAAAAGTACTTAATATAAAAGTCGTAGTTGCAAGTACAGTAAGTGGATATAGTGCAAGAGAAATAAGTAACTTAAAACCAAATAGTATGATTTTAGCAACTTGTACAAGTGAAAAAGTAGCACGTAGCTTAGCTTTAAATTATGGTGTATATTCTTGTATTGTACCAGTATGTAATAGTACAGATGAAGTAGTAGAAATTGCAAAAGAAAAGGCAAAAGCAATGTTTAATTTACAACCAAAAGATAAAGTTGTAATAACAGGTGGTTTTCCTAATAATGGAGCAAAGAGAATTACAAACTTTATGAAAATTGAAGAAATATAAAAAGTAAGCAGATTTATCTGCTTATTTTATTAAAATATATTTAAAAAAATAAAAAAATATAGTATAATTAAATAGGTGATAAAATGGGTCAAATATTACAATATATAATAATTATTATAATACTTATCATAGTTGCAATCGCAATCATGAAAACAAAGAAAAAAGATTTTAAAATCGAAATAAATAAATTAGTTTCTTATCTAGGTGGAAAAGATAATATAACATCATATGAAGCAAATAAATCTAGATTTATTGTAACATTAAAAGATATAAGCCTTGTAAATAAAGAAGGAATCCAAAAAATGGGAGCAAGGGGTATAGTAGAAATCGATAATCAATTAAAAATTGTATTGAGTGAGAATGCAAATCAATTAAAAAAACAAATAGATGAATTAAAAAAGCGTTAAGCTTTTCCTAAATTGAAATTTCAACCGCACCACAAAGGTGTGGTTTTTTGATACAATAAAAAAGCCCACCCGGCCAGG